>NZ_RJNK01000006.1:0-84615 GCF_003942585.1 Streptococcus oralis
GAAGCTAACAAGTACCAAGCTACTTACAGTTTCGCAAGTGCAACAGCAGGTAAGCAACTTCCAGCAGCTATCGCAGCATTGACCCCAAGCGACAGTGCAACTTATGAGAATGGTAACTCTGTTTCCGCTCAACAACCATCCCAAACCACATACACCGACGCAGTGAACGATGGCACATGGACCTTCAAGGGTTACGACGCAGCTAGCGCTGTAGTCAACAAGTCCGATGTGGAGTTTGTAGGTAAATGGGCCTTTGAAGCTAACAAGTACCAAGCTACTTACAGTTTCGCAAGTGCAACAGCAGGTAAGCAACTTCCAGCAGCTATCGCAGCATTGACGCCAAGTGACAGTGCAACTTATGTGAATGGAGACTCTGTTTCCGCTAAACAACCAGCGCAAGCGACCTACACAGATACTGTGAACGATGGCACTTGGACCTTCAAGGGTTACGATGCAGAAAATGCAGTCGTGAACAAGGCTGATGTAGAGTTTGTAGGAAAATGGGAATTCAAGGCGAATCCGACAAATGCGGAAACTTATACGCCTCAGGTAACGGAAGAAACTATCAAGGTTGGAGAAACGCCTGACTTGACCGATAATGTGACGAACTTGCCAAGCCTTCCAGCTGGCACTAAGATAGTAGATATTACACCTGCAGGTCAACTTGACATAACAAAACCAGGAACTTACACAGGTAAAGTACGAGTTGATTATCCAGATGGTTCTTCTACTGAAGTTCCTGTACCAGTTAATGTTTTACTTGCACCGGTAACTGAAACCTATCAAGTGACTTACCGCTTCGAGAGTGCTACAGCAGACAATAACTTGCCAGCAGAAGTATTGAGCTTACTTCCACAAAGTGGAACATATACTACAAGTTCTTCTGCAGCGATTGCTTTTATTCCAGAAGCACCGATGCCTGCAGAGGTAGCTGTTGCAAATGGTACATGGACATTCTTAGGTTACCAAGAAGTGGAAGAGGGGGCAAATCTAACCTTCGTCGGTAAGTGGGTCTTTGAAGCTAAGCAAGATCCTAGTCCACAACCACAGCCGGCACCAACGCCACAACCACAACCGGTTCCGCAACCAGCACCTCAACCAAATCCAGTTCCACCAGTGAATCCAGGAGAGGAGCAGGGGGCTGATAATAATCAGGCAGATAGACATCAACCAGAACAACCAAGAAAACCAGAAGAGAATCCACCAGCTCAAAGTCCAGCAGGAGAAAAAGCAAAACAAGCTACATTGCCAAATACAGGTAGCACTGCACCACTTTCACTCACTGGACTAATGACTAGCTCTCTTCTTGCAGGTCTAGCAGCGTTGCTTCTTGGTCGCAAGCGGAAAGATGATTAAGCACTAATTTTATCTAGAAGCTTTCGACTTTTACAAGATTCTTAAGCAACTGTTTGACTGCTTGACAAATCTATCTGAATCGCAAGCTTTAAGGCTGAGAGAAGACCAATTAGGTCTTCTCTTTTTGTATTTTGGGTAGAAATCAAATGTATGATTTCTAGTCTAAGAGAGGTATTTGGAGAAATTGAGAACCGTATGATAAGTCAGATGAGTCGGACTACTGAAAATGTTCAAAATATGGTATAATGGTTAGATAAATAGAATCGAGGATAGTATGTCATTTACGAAATTTCAGTTTAAAAACTATATAGAAAAGGCTTTGGAGGAGTTGAAATTTACAACTCCAACAGAGGTTCAAGATAAGTTAATTCCTATTGTCTTGGCAGGTCGTGACTTGGTTGGGGAATCAAAAACAGGTTCAGGAAAGACTCATACTTTCTTGTTACCAATTTTCCAGCAATTAGATGAAAAGAGCGATAGTGTGCAAGCGGTCATTACTGCACCAAGTCGTGAGTTGGCTACTCAAATTTACCAAGCAGCTCGTCAGATTGCAGCCCACTCAGATGTCGAAGTTCGTGTGGTCAACTATGTGGGGGGAACGGATAAGGCACGTCAGATTGATAAATTGGCAAGTAACCAGCCCCATATTGTCATCGGGACTCCAGGTCGTATCTATGACTTGGTCAAATCTGGTGATTTGGCTATTCACAAGGCCAAGACCTTTGTCGTCGATGAAGCCGATATGACCTTGGATATGGGATTCTTGGAGACAGTTGATAAGATTGCAGGGAGCCTTCCAAAAGACTTGCAATTCATGGTCTTCTCAGCGACCATTCCACAAAAATTACAACCGTTCTTGAAAAAATACTTGTCAAATCCTGTCATGGAGAAAATCAAGACTAAAACAGTCATCTCTGATACCATTGATAACTGGTTGGTTTCGACCAAGGGCCGCGACAAGAATGCTCAGATTTATGAGTTGACTCAAGTCATGCAACCTTATCTGGCAATGATTTTTGTCAACACTAAAACGCGTGCAGATGAATTGCATACATACCTAACAGCTCAAGGCTTGAAGGTGGCTAAGATTCATGGAGATATTGCTCCTCGTGAGCGCAAGCGGATCATGAATCAGGTGAAAAATCTTGATTTTGAGTACATTGTTGCAACGGACTTGGCAGCGCGTGGAATTGACATTGAAGGTGTTAGTCATGTCATCAATGACGCCATTCCGCAAGACTTGTCCTTCTTTGTCCACCGTGTTGGACGAACTGGGCGTAACGGTCTACCCGGTACAGCTATCACCCTTTACCAGCCTAGTGATGACTCGGATATCCGTGAGTTGGAGAAATTAGGAATCAAGTTTATTCCTAAGATGGTCAAAGACGGAGAGTTCCGAGATACTTACGACCGTGATCGTCGTGCCAACCGTGAGAAGAAGCAGGATAAGCTTGATATTGAAATGATTGGCTTGGTTAAAAAGAAAAAGAAAAAAGTCAAACCAGGCTATAAGAAGAAGATTCAATGGGCGGTGGATGAAAAACGTCGCAAAACCAAGCGTGCTGAAAATCGTGCTCGTGGCCGTGCCGAGCGTAAAGCCAAACGCCAAACATTTTAAGGACAAAATTGGAGCTGCATGGCTCCTTTTTCTAACTTCGTTTTATGAATTTTCAAAAATACTGCAAAAAAAAGTAAAAAGTGGTATAATGATAAGGTTATATAGTCCCGATAAGATGGTAGAAATTTCTATCAGTACTTTGTAACTCGCAAAGAATGATGGCTTCAAAGTCGCTCGTCATTCTACGGTTACCGCTATAATGCGGTCACCCTATGCGCCTTACTAGCTTCAGAAATAAAAAAGTATTGTTTTTATTTCTTTCGCGTCGTAACTCTTAGACTATAGAAATACCTACCAGTACTTTGTAACTCTATAACAATATTTTTTAAGGGGGGACATTTTTATGTCAGAACGTAAATTATTCACGTCTGAATCTGTATCTGAGGGGCATCCAGATAAGATTGCAGACCAAATTTCAGATGCGATTTTGGATGCTATTTTAGCAAAGGATCCAGAGGCGCACGTTGCTGCTGAGACAGCTGTATACACTGGTTCTGTCCACGTTTTTGGTGAAATTTCTACAAATGCCTATGTGGATATTAACCGTGTGGTTCGTGATACCATTGCAGAGATTGGTTATACGAATGCAGAATATGGTTTTTCTGCGGAAACAGTTGGAGTTCATCCATCGCTTGTTGAGCAGTCACCAGATATCGCCCAAGGGGTTAACGAAGCCTTGGAGGTTCGTGGAAATGCAGATCAAGATCCGCTTGACTTGATTGGAGCTGGAGACCAAGGTCTTATGTTTGGATTTGCAGTGGACGAAACAGAAGAGCTCATGCCATTGCCAATCTCACTCAGCCACAAGTTAGTTCGTCGTTTGGCAGAACTTCGTAAGTCTGGTGAAATCAGCTATCTTCGCCCAGATGCCAAATCACAAGTTACAGTTGAGTATGATGAAAATGATCGTCCAGTACGTGTGGACACAGTCGTTATTTCAACTCAGCACGACCCAGAAGTCAGCAATGAACAAATTCACAATGATGTGATTAACAAGGTTATCAAAGAGGTTATCCCAGCCTCTTACTTGGATGAGCAAACAAAATTCTTCATCAATCCAACTGGTCGATTCGTCATTGGTGGCCCTCAAGGGGACTCAGGTTTGACTGGTCGTAAGATCATCGTGGATACGTATGGTGGCTACTCTCGTCATGGTGGTGGTGCCTTCTCTGGTAAGGATGCAACTAAGGTGGACCGTTCAGCCTCTTATGCAGCTCGTTATATTGCCAAGAATATCGTGGCAGCAGGTCTTGCTAAGAAGGCAGAAGTGCAATTGGCCTACGCTATCGGTGTTGCCCAGCCTGTTTCTGTTCGTATCGATACTTTTGGTACTGGAACGGTAGCTGAAAGCAAGCTTGAAAAAGCAGCGCGTCAAATCTTTGACCTTCGCCCAGCAGGAATTATCCAAATGCTAGACCTCAAACGTCCAATTTACCGTCAAACAGCAGCTTATGGACACATGGGACGTACAGATATTGACCTTCCGTGGGAACGTTTGGATAAGGTAGATGCTTTGAAAGAAGCTGTGAAATAAAATTAAAAGATTGGTAGTTTCTACCAATCTTTTTTTGCAAAAGAAAACCAGCTTTTGGCTGGCTTTCTTATTTTGTAGGAATAGAAATTTCAATCAATTTATCTGAATAGAGGGTCTTGATATTGGCTTCATCGATGCTATCTTTATCGATTTTGCGTTTCATGAAGAAATCTTGGATGGTTTCGATTTCTGGTTCACGAATAGCGCGGTGTTTGTTGGAAATGAGGATTTCATAGTGAAGCGGAGCTTGTGTGAAAATCACATCTGTGTTTCCAGCAGAATAGACCTCAACAAGGGTCGCGTCAGTACTTTCTAATTGGCTTTTAACAAGTTGCGAGTGTGAATTAGTCGTGTTGATAAGCTTCATAATAGTTCCTCCGATTTTCTAACTCTATTATAGCACTTTTTGGATAAAATCGTGTATTTTAGTCAATTCCATACTGGATTTTCCAAGCTTCAATTCCCCATTTGTGGCTACCACGTTTGAGTTTTTCTATTGCCTCGTCAATAGGAAACCAAGCAATATGATTAAAATCTTCCAATGGTTTTTGTACTTCTTGGAAAGAAGTAGCTTCATAGAGATAAGCTGGGTTGTAGTAGTAGGTATCACGGTGGCGAGAGTAGAAATACTCATCAGCTTGTCCGAAATAGCTTCCGATTTCAGCTGTAAAGCCAAGTTCTTCGATTAGTTCTCTCTTCAGTGCTTCTTGATGGTCTTCGCCTGCTTCAATCTCTCCACCTGGCAAGAACCAAGCACCATTGGGAGCTTGAACTAGGACAATTTGTTTTTTTTCTGCATCCGGAATAACTGCGTACACACCATAGCGGGGCTGGTAGGTCACATTCTCTTTTTTTTCACCAAAAGTTGGGTTTGCCATTGCATTTTCCTCATTCTCTAGTATCTTTATTATTATCATAATGGACGAGGGGCGAGCTGTCAAGAATTTACAGTTATTTTAGTAAAAAGGTGCAGAAAATGATAGACTTCCTGCACCTGTTAGATCGTTTTATTCTTCTTTTTCAGAAGCGACCTCTTCAGTTTTTTTGGCAGATTTGATTTGAATCTTACCATTGCTTGTCATAACTGCCTTGAGGTCTTTTTCACTTGGATTTTCAAGGTAGTAGTCTGTGATGGCATCCTCAATATGGTCTTGAATAGTGCGACGGAGTGGGCGTGCCCCCATTTTTGGATCATAACCTAGGTCAACCAACTTTTCCTTGACTTTGTCAGTTACATCGAGGTGGATGTTGTTGCTGGAGAGGCGTTTGTTGACATCCGCTAGCATGAGTTCGACGATTTGGAGGAGGTTGTCCTTGCTAAGAGCTTTAAACTCGATGATGCCGTCAAAACGGTTCATAAATTCTGGGCTAAAGAAGTTGCCGAGTTCACCGAGAACAGAGTTGGTTCGACCTTCACGAGCTGCCCCAAAACCAACACTGGCTTCGGCCTTACCAGTACCCGCATTTGAGGTCATGATAATGATAGCATCCTTAAAGCTAACTGTACGTCCTTGCCCATCAGTCAAACGACCATCGTCCAAGACTTGGAGGAACATGTGCATGACATCTGGGTGGGCTTTTTCAACTTCATCGAGAAGGATGAGAGAGTAGGGATTGCGACGAACTTTTTCTGTTAATTGACCCGCTTCATCGTAGCCTACATAGCCTGGAGGGGCACCGACTAATTTAGCCACACTGTGTTTTTCCATGTATTCACTCATATCAAAGCGAATCATGCTGTCAGCAGAACCAAAGAGTTCAATGGCTAGTTGTTTGGAAAGTTCTGTCTTACCGACACCAGTTGGTCCGACAAAGAGGAAACTTCCGATTGGGCGGTTAGGAGTTCCAAGTCCAACACGATTACGACGGATGGCTTTGGCAATCTTATCGACAGCCTCATCTTGTCCGATAACATGGGACTTGAGGTCCTCTGCTAGATGGATCAATTGAGACTGTTCTTTTTCTTTGAGTTCCCCAACAGGGATATTAGTTTTCTGCTCGATGATATGTTCAATGGTTTTCTCGCTGATGATAGGAGTATCCTGATCGGTCACCTTGTTTTTCTGCATTTCCTTGTACTTGGCAATCTGATCGCGGAAATAAGCAGCCTTTTCAAAGTCTTCCTCTCGTGTAGCTTGAGCCTTGAGATTCTCAGCTTCGATCAAACGCTGGTCAATCACTTTAGGATCGACAAAGTTCAGAGTCAGATTCATCTTAGAACCAGCTTCATCTAACAGGTCAATAGCCTTGTCTGGCAAGAAGCGGTCTTGGATGTAGCGGTTGGAAAGATTTGCAGCTGCCTCGATAGCAGCATCAGTATACTTGACGTGATGGTAGTCTTCGTATTTCTTTTGAATCCCTTTGAGGATGATAATGGTTTCTTCGACAGTTGGTTCATCTACCTTGACAGGCTGCATCCGACGCTCCAAAGCAGCATCTTTTTCAATGATGCGGTATTCATTAAGAGTAGTAGCGCCAACCAATTGCAACTCACCACGAGCAAGGGCAGGTTTGAGGATATTTCCTGCATCCATATTGCCATCGCCCGCAGATCCTGCACCGACAATTTCATGGATTTCATCGATAAAGAGAATGATGTCCTCGCGTTTGCGAATTTCTTCCATGAGCTTTTGCATGCGTTCTTCAAATTGGCCTCGAATCCCTGTCCCTTGGACTAGACTGACCACATCCAGACGGATGACCTGCTTGCCTTGGAGTTTGTGGGGAACATCGCCATCGACAATTTTTTGAGCCAGACCTTCAACAACTGCTGTTTTACCAACACCTGGTTCTCCGATGAGGACAGGATTGTTTTTGGTTCGACGGTTGAGGATTTCGATAACACGGATAATCTCTTCATCTCGACCGATAACAGGGTCAATATCCCCACGACGGGCAATCTCAGTTACGTTGATACCATATTCCTCTAGGAGTCCTCTTTCTTGGCTAGGAGGTGTTTGAAGTGGACCACGGTTTTGAGGTCCGTATCCCCCATCGCCCCCATATCCTCCACCTGATTGAGTTGGGGGAACGTTATTAGAAGAAGCCCTGAAATTATTCAAATCATTGAAAAAGTCTCCAAAAGGATCAAAGTCTCGATTGTTTAGGTCAGTCATTCCTTTAAAGAGGGTATTGTTTGGATCCGTTTTGATAATTTTATAGCAATTTTGACAGAGATCAATTTGTTTTTGCTGTCCATTGATATTGGTATACAGATGAATTGTTGAGTCGTTAATTTTACAGTTTTGACAGAGCATACATCTACCTCATTTCATTCTTATTCTTGGCTTAATAAAAAAGGTCAAAAATAGTCAAATTTTTATACTCCCATTATAGCATGATTAAGGTGTAAAGCAAGTAAAAAGATTGGGAAGTGTTCGTTTTTAAAAGAAGAATTCAAGGAGAATCAAGCGACATTGAGGGCAAGAAAAAATCCCATTTGCGGGGACAAAAAGGATTCTCGTTCATCAGTCAGGTTTTCCCTGCTGATTTTTTATTAGTAAAGGAGTTCGTAGATCTCCATTGCAATCAAGTCAATGCTATCAAAGGTATAGGTTTCACGTGCTTCAACATCGCGAAGGGTGAAGAGTGATCCATTTTCTTCGTCATAGCTGTATGCAACTTCTGCAACAACAACTCCTTCACGTTCAAAATTACGTTTTAGATTTCCGCCATCTTTTGTCATAGCTTCTAGGCGGTTGATGATTCTAACCAAATGTGATTCCATTATGATTCTCCTCCATTTCTTATCGTTACTATTTTACCATAAACCACGGGGACTTGACTAGAAAAAACTAAGATTTCTCGCTATTTCTCTTTTGCATAAAATTATTGGTGAAAATCAGTGAAAAATATTGAATTTTAATTCATTATATGTTATAATCATACAATCTAATATTTAGAAAGCTGAGTTTATATGAATTTTTCCTTTTTACCAAAGTATTTACCTTATTTTAATTATGGTGCTCTTATCACTGTAGTGATTTCAATTCTGGTAGTCTTTTTCGGTACCATTCTAGGTGTCTTATTGGCCTTTGCCCAACGCTCACGTTTTAAGCCTATTGTCTGGTTTGCGAATGTCTATGTATGGATTTTCCGAGGAACACCGATGATGGTGCAAATTATGATTGCATTTGCCCTCATGCATATCGATGCGCCCACTATTCAAGTAGGGATTTTAGGTGTGGACCTTTCCCGTTTGATTCCAGGTATTCTGATTATCTCGATGAACAGTGGTGCTTATGTGTCTGAAACTGTTCGTGCAGGGATCAATGCAGTTCCTAAAGGGCAGTTGGAGGCGGCTTATTCCTTGGGTATTCGTCCTAAAAATGCTATGCGTTATGTTATTTTGCCACAGGCAATTAAGAATATTTTGCCAGCATTGGGAAATGAATTTATCACCATTATCAAGGATAGTTCGCTTTTGTCAACAATCGGAGTCATGGAACTTTGGAATGGAGCTACAACGGTAGCAACGACGACCTATCTACCTTTAACGCCTCTTTTATTTGCAGCCTTTTACTATTTGATTATGACCTCTGTTTTGACAGTGGCTTTGAAGGCATTTGAAAATTACATTGGACAAGGAGACAAAAAATAATGACAGAAACCTTGATAAAAATTGAAGGCTTGCATAAGTCTTTTGGGAAAAACGAAGTTTTGAAAGGGATTGACCTTGAGATCAAAAGAGGGGAAGTCGTGGTGATTATTGGTCCGTCGGGTAGCGGAAAATCAACTCTCCTTCGTTCGATGAATCTCCTTGAAGAAGCAAGTAAAGGCAAGGTTATCTTTGAAGGGGTTGATATCACAGATAAGAAAAATGACCTTTTTGCCATGCGTGAAAAGATGGGCATGGTATTCCAACAATTCAACCTCTTTCCAAATATGACGGTGATGGAAAACATCACCCTGTCTCCAATTAAAACCAAAGGTGAAAGCAAGGAAGTTGCGGAGAAAAGAGCACAGGAACTGTTAGAAAAAGTTGGCTTGCCAGATAAGGCGACGGCCTATCCACAGAATTTGTCAGGAGGCCAGCAACAACGGATTGCCATTGCACGTGGACTTGCTATGGAACCAGATGTTTTGCTTTTTGATGAACCGACTTCAGCCCTAGACCCTGAGATGGTTGGGGAAGTTCTAGCTGTTATGCAAGACCTCGCTAAGTCAGGGATGACTATGGTGATTGTGACGCATGAAATGGGCTTTGCGCGTGAGGTAGCAGACCGTGTTATCTTTATGGCGGATGGAGTTGTTGTCGAAGATGGAAGGCCAGAGGATATTTTTGACCAAACCCAAGAACAACGAACCAAGGAATTTTTGAGTAAGGTTTTGTAAGACCTCATTTTTAGAAGAAATGGAGCAGAAATCATGACTTCAAGTAAGGAATATTTAGCCTTTATTCTCGATCAGCTATCGGAGTTAGAGGAGATGAGTTATCGTCCAATGATGGGAGAGTATATCCTTTATTATCGTGGGAAGATTATTGGGGGAATCTATGATAATCGTTTGTTATTGAAGCCTGTGAAGGTGATCATGGATCAACTGGGCCAGACAAGACTTGAACGTCCTTATGAAGGAGCCAAGGAGATGATTTTACTAGAAGACCTTGAAGACAAGTTATTTCTAGCGAGACTAATCAAGGAGATGTACGAAGTTTTGCCTGCTCCCAAGGTTAAAAAGAAAACATGAACGATTCGCCTAAGATAAATAGGCACTAAAAGCTCGATAAGAGCTTTTTCTTATAGTTTCAAACTATAAGGTCTATTAGTCAAGAAGTGCTAGAATGCCAAGGTATTTTTTGATATAATAGAAGATATTTGATAGAAAAGAGAAGAAATATGGCACAGATTATTGATGGGAAGGCTCTTGCAGCTAAGTTACAAGGACAGTTGGCTGAAAAGACTGCCAAACTAAAAGAAGAAACAGGTCTAGTTCCAGGCTTGGTGGTGATTTTGGTGGGGGACAATCCTGCCAGTCAAGTTTACGTTCGCAACAAGGAACGGTCAGCTCTTGCTGCTGGCTTCCGTAGTGAAGTTGTGCGAGTTCCAGATACCATTACCCAAGCGGAATTGTTGGACTTGATTGCTAAATACAATCAAGATTCAGTTTGGCATGGGATTTTGGTTCAGTTACCTTTACCCAAACATATCGATGAAGAGGCAGTTTTATTAGCCATTGACCCCGAAAAGGATGTGGATGGTTTCCACCCGCTAAACATGGGTCGCCTATGGTCTGGTCATCCAGTTATGATTCCTTCGACACCTGCAGGAATTATGGAGATGTTTCATGAATATGGGATTGAGTTGGAAGGTAAAAATGCGGTTGTTATCGGTCGTTCCAATATTGTTGGAAAACCGATGGCTCAGCTACTTTTGGCTAAGAATGCAACAGTGACCTTGACCCACTCACGCACCCATCATCTTGCAAAGGTGGCTGCTAAGGCAGATATTCTTGTGGTTGCAATCGGTCGCGCTAAGTTTGTGACTGCTGAGTTTGTCAAACCAGGAGCGGTTGTCATTGACGTTGGGATGAACCGAGATGAAAATGGCAAGCTTTGTGGAGATGTTGACTATGATGCCGTTGCACCACTTGCAAGTCACATTACGCCAGTACCTGGTGGAGTTGGCCCTATGACCATTACCATGCTAATGGAGCAAACCTATGAAGCAGCGCTTCGAACACTAAACAAGGACTAGGAAGATGAAATTCGTATTTGACCTAGATGGGACACTGTCTTTTGACTACATGACCATAGATGAGGAGATTCAGCAGGTTCTTTTAAAGGCTGAAGATTATGGGCATGAGCTTGTATTTGCCTCAGCTCGCTCTTATCGGGATTGTTTGGGCTTATTAGGTACTGAACTCAGTCAGCGCTTGGTCATAGGATTGAATGGTGGTGTAGCCTATTATCTGGGGAAAGCCATCTATGAAAGAAATCTCGATGCTAGAGTTTATCAGGCGCTAGTGGATTATTGCCAGACTTATAATCTCCCTTTCTTTGCAGATGATTGCTTTGATTATAGTGGTCAAATTGTGGAGAAGATTCCATTTATTTCCAGTGTGGATCCCCTAAAGGTGGCTCGTCATCAGAAACTCGAGGACTTGGGGACTCCGATTAAGGTAGTCATCTATATGGGCGACCACGAGGATTTGCTTGATGATCTGCTTGGTCAGTTAGAAAGACTGGGACTGGCTCATCTCTCCTATCATGCGCATGAAAAGTGCCTTTATGTCAACCCCTTGGATACTCATAAGGCGACAACTGTTGAAAAGTTATGTGGAGAGAACTTCATTGCTTTTGGAAATGACCAAAACGATATTGAACTGTTTAAGACATCTCTCTATTCAGTTCAGATAGGAGATTTTGCTGGTCTTACTCCATATGCAGATGAAACGTTAGAGCTAAAAGGAGAACCTTCTCCAGCAGTAGCAGCTAAAATCTTACAGAGCTTTGCGGAATTTAAGGGAAAATAGTGTAGAAGGAGGTCTGGACCTCCTTTTATAGTATAATGGAGTGAGAGGAAAAAAACGATGAAAGTGATTGATCAAACTTTACTAGAAAAAGTCATTATTGAACGTTCTCGTCACAGTCATAAGGGAGATTACGGTCGTCTGCTCTTGCTGGGAGGAACCTATCCTTATGGGGGTGCTATCATCATGTCAGCCATTGCAGCAGTTAAAAGCGGGGCTGGTTTGGTGACTGTTGGGACGGATAAGGAGAATATCCCAGCTCTGCACAGCCATTTACCTGAAGCTATGGCTTTTTCTCTAAAGGATAAAGCATTACTAAAGGAACAGATAGAGAAGGCAGAAGTTGTCTTGCTTGGTCCAGGATTGCGAGAGGATGCGTTCGGAGAAGAACTTGTAAGACGGGTCTTTGACAGTCTCAGAAAAGAACAGATTTTGATTGTAGATGGCGGTGCTTTGGGCATCTTAGCAAAAGGCGCGTTACAATTCCCTTCAAGTCAGCTTATCCTGACTCCTCACCAAAGGGAATGGGAAAGGCTGTCTGGTATAGTTCTTGACCATCAAAATACAGAGACGACTTCTAGGGCTCTTTCAGCTTTTCCTCAAGGAACGATTCTTGTCGAGAAAGGTCCAGCTACTCGTATTTGGCAAGCAGGCAAACCTGAATACTATCAACTGGAGGTTGGAGGCCCCTATCAAGCAACCGGTGGCATGGGAGATACTCTAGCTGGGATGATTGCAGGTTTTGCAGGCCAGTTTCACCAAGTAAGCCTCTATGAGAGAGTGGTGGTAGCGACTCATCTTCATTCAGCTATCGCGCAAGAACTAGCTCAAGAAAACTACCTTGTCTTGCCAACAGAAATTAGCAAGGAACTTCCGAAAACAATGAAAAAAATATCCCAAAAAGGCAACTAATACCTTAGTTGTCTTTTTATGTCGATGTAGCTATGTTGATAAATTTTTCAAATACCTCAGAACCAGCAATCAACTGCTGAACTTGCGTGAAATTCTCGCTTTTAAGGTCTTGATTTTTACTCAAAATTACAAATAAAGCGAGATTGTTATCAAAGTTGAGGGGTGTCAAATCATGCTTTTTTTGATATAATTTTTAATGATGAATGCGAGAAATGATCGGTATGTGGTCGTTGATTTAGAGGCGACCAGCACCGGAAGTAAGGCAAAAATTATTCAAGTAGGCATTGTGGTGATTGAGAATGGTGAAATCATCGATCAGTATACGACTGATGTCAATCCCCACGAACCCTTGGACTCTCATATCAAAGAATTAACAGGTCTGACCGATCAGCGTTTGGCTGCGGCGCCAGAGTTTTCTCAGGTGGCCGGAAAAATTTTTGAATTGGTTAAGGACGGTGTTTTTGTTGCGCACAATGTACAGTTTGATGCTAACCTTCTTGCAGAATTTCTCTTTTTTGAAGGATATGAATTGCGCACCCCGCGGGTGGATACTGTTGAGTTAGCCCAAGTTTTATATCCTCAGTTTGAAAAGTATAACTTAGGTATCCTTTGTCAAGAGTTGGGCATTGAACTAGAACAAGCCCACACTGCCCTGTCTGATGCTCAGGCAACAGCAGAACTCTTGCTTTACATGCGTCAAAAACTTTTTGAGTTACCAAAAGGGCTCTTAGAAAGCTTGTTAGATCTTGCAGATAACCTTCTCTACGAAAGCTATCTGGTGATTGAGGAGGTCTATCAGCAACAATCTCTCTTATCTTCGCCAGACTTGATAGAGCTTCATGGGCTTTTCCTCAAAAAGGAAAGCAAAGCCTTAGTCCCACGCAAATTATCCAAAGATTTTGCTAAAAACATTTCCTTATTGGGACTGGAGGAGCGTCCACAACAATTGGAATTTGCGGAGAAGATTGAGCAATTATTGGAAGAACACCAGACTTCCTTTATCCAAGCTCAAACGGGACTGGGCAAGACATACGGCTATCTCCTCCCAGCTTTGAACTCGGAGAGTCAAGCAGGGATTCTAGTGAGTGTTCCGACCAAAATTCTTCAAAATCAAATCATGCAAGAAGAAGGACAGCGTTTAAGAGAGGTTTTTCATCTGGAGATTCATAGTCTCAAGGGTCCTCAAAATTATTTAAAACTGGATGCCTTTCACCGAGTTCTCCATCGTTCTGAGTCCAATCGTCTTTTCACACGCTTTAAAATGCAACTGCTCATCTGGCTAACGGAGACAGAGACTGGTGATTTGGACGAAATCGGTCAGCTTTATCGCTATCAGCACTTTCTGCCTGAACTAGTCCACGATGGCAAGCTTTCAAAGAAAAGTTTATTTGCTACAGAGGATTTTTGGAAACGAGGGCAGGAAAAGGCCAAGACCAGTCGTGTTCTTCTGACCAATCATGCCTATCTGGTCACTCGTTTGGAAGACAATCCAGAGTTTGTCGACAACCGTTTGGTAATCTTGGATGAGGCTCAAAAAATGCTGCTAGCTCTCGAAAATCTTGCTCAGCAGGCTTATCGCCTTGAGGATCTTGTAACCCAGCTTGAAAAGTCCTTGGAGACAGAGGAAGATTTGGTTCAGAAACGCTTGCTTGAGAGTATCGGCTTTGAATGTCGTTACTTGATAGAGCACTATCAGTCAGGTCTTAAGAATGGAAAGTGGTTGGATTCTCTTGAACACTTGCGCCAGCATTTTTCGGAGTTAGCACTTCCAGAGTATCGAGAGCTTGCAAACTTTTTTACGTCAGACCGTGAATTTTGGCTTGCTACAGCAGAGAAATCGAGCAAGGATGTCTTGATTTGTTCAAGCAAAAAAGGTCGCTTTATACTAGCAGACCTATTGCCAGAAGATTGTAGGCTCCTAGGAGTATCAGCTACTCTTGAAATCAGCAATCGGGTTTCCTTAGCAGATTTATTGGGATTTCCAGATGCTCCACTTGTTAGGCTTGATGTAGCAAAGCAAGAGCAACAAGAAGTTTTTCTAATCGATGACTTTCCTCTCGTGACAGAAGTTTCACCTTTTGACTATGCTAGTGAAGTGGCTTCTGTTATCCGAAGGTTACAAGCCTTTCAAGAACCCTTATTGGTTTTGTTTACCTCAAAAGAGATGTTGCTGGCAGTTTCAGACTTGCTAGACCAACCTCATCTGGCTCAGTACAAAAATGGGGAACCAAGCCAACTGAAAAAACGTTTTGAAAAAGGTGAACGCCAGATCTTGCTTGGAACGGGTAGTTTCTGGGAAGGAGTTGACTTTTCTACCCATCCATTTGTAATCCAAGTGATTCCGAGATTGCCTTTCCAAAATCCCCAAGAACCCTTAACCAAAAAGTTAAACCAAGAACTGCGCCAAGAAGGGAAAAATCCTTTTTATGATTATCAGTTGCCGATGGCTATTATTCGGCTAAAACAAGCCTTAGGTCGTACTGTTAGACGGCCTGACCAAGGTTCGGTTGCTGTGCTTTTAGATAGCCGTGTTGTCAGCAAGCGCTATGGCAAACAAATCGCCCAAACCTTGTCAAAAGAAAGAACGGTTCGGGTTCTTGCTAGAGAACATCTAGGATCTGCAGTAGCAGATTTTCTAAAATCCCGACGCAATAGAATGAAAGAAAAATCTAAGAAAGAGAAAAGGTAAAAAATATGAAACGTTCCTTCGACTCTCGAGTCGATTATAGCCTCCTCTTACCAGTGTTTTGTCTACTGGTGATTGGAGTAGTGGCTATCTATATAGCAGTTAATCATGACTATCCAAATAATGTACTTCCAATTCTAGGTCAGCAAATTGCCTGGATTGCTCTAGGGCTTGTCATTGGGTTTGTCGTCATGTTCTTCAATACCGAGTTTTTATGGAAGGTGACTCCTTATCTTTATGGCTTAGGTTTGGCTTTAATGGTTCTCCCCCTTGTTTTTTACAATCCGAGTCTGGTAGCTTCTACAGGTGCTAAAAACTGGGTGTCTATCGGGGGAACCACGCTCTTTCAACCATCTGAGTTCATGAAGATTTCCTACATCTTGATATTGGCTCGAGTCATTGTACAATTCACTCAAAAACACAAGGAATGGCGACGGACTATTCCCTTGGATTTCCTATTGATTGGTTGGATGATTGCCTTTACCATCCCAGTCTTGATCCTTCTAGCCCTACAAAGTGACCTAGGGACTGCCTTGGTCTTTGTAGCTATTTTTGCAGGCATGGTCCTCCTTTCAGGTGTTTCGTGGAAGATTATCATTCCTGTTTTTGCAACAGGAGTGACTGCAGTTGCAGGCTTCATGGTCATCTTTATAAGTAAGGATGGACGTGCCTTCTTGCACCAGATTGGGATGCCAACCTACCAGATCAATCGAATCTTGGCCTGGCTCAATCCCTTTGATTTCGCGCAAACAACAACTTACCAACAGGCGCAGGGGCAAATTGCGATTGGAAGTGGTGGTTTGTTTGGACAAGGGTTCAATGTGTCCAATCTCCTCATTCCAGTACGTGAAAGTGATATGATTTTCACAGTGATTGCTGAAGATTTTGGCTTCATTGGTTCAGTCTTTGTCATTGCTTTGTACTTGCTTCTTATCTATCGTATGTTGAAGATTACGCTCAGATCAAATAACCAGTTCTATACCTATATTTCAACTGGCTTTATCATGATGTTGCTCTTCCATATCTTTGAAAATATCGGTGCCGTAACAGGCTTACTTCCTTTGACAGGGATTCCCTTGCCATTCATTTCGCAAGGTGGATCCGCAATTATTAGTAACCTCATCGGTGTCGGTCTCCTCTTGTCTATGAGTTACCAGACCAATCTAGCAGAAGAAAAGAGTGGTAAAATTCCATTCAAACGAAAAAAAGTCGTTCTAAAACAAATCAAATAAGGAGGCCACTATGGCAAAAGTAGCAGTTATCTTAGCTCAGGGTTTTGAAGAAATCGAAGCCTTGACAGTAGTTGATGTTTTGCGTCGAGCAAACATTTCCTGTGATATGGTAGGGTTTGAAGAGCAGGTGACAGGATCCCATGGCATTCAGGTAAAAGCTGATCGTGTTTTTGATAGCGATTTATCCGACTATGACTTGGTAGTTCTTCCAGGTGGCATGCCAGGCTCAGCTCACCTACGGGATAATCCAGCCCTCATTTCACAGATTAAAGCCTTTGACCAAGTAGGAAAGAAAATTGCAGCTATCTGTGCAGCTCCAATCGCCCTCCATCAAGCAGGTGTCCTGAAAGACAAGCGCTTCACCTGTTATGACGGTGTTCAGGAGCAAATTACTGAAGGGATTTACCGAAAGGAAACAGTGGTTGTGGATGGTAATCTAACAACTAGCCGAGGACCGTCAACTGCCCTTGCCTTTGCCTATGAGTTAGTGGAGCAACTGGGAGGAGATGCAGAAAGTTTACGAGTCGGCATGCTCTATCGAGATGTCTTTGGAAATCAACAGTAAAACGAGAGTTAAACTCTCGTTTTTGCTTGGAAAAATCTAGGAAATCATCGCTTTTTTCATAAAAAAATGGTATAATGAAGGGTATGAAATATCACGACTATATATGGGATTTAGGTGGTACCCTATTGGATAATTATGAGACTTCTACAGCAGCCTTTGTAGAGACCTTAGCCCAATACGGAATAGAGCAAGAACACGACCGTGTTTACGAAGCCTTGAAGGTTTCGACAGCTTTTGCCATTGAGAAGTTTGCTCCAGACATCGAGGATTTTTTAGGAAACTACAAAGAAAATGAAGCACGTGAGCTAGAGCACCCAGTCTTGTTTGAGGGAATTCCTGAGTTACTCAAAGACATTTCGGACAAAGGAGGACGCCATTTCTTGGTTTCTCATCGAAATGACCAAGTTCTAGAACTTCTTGCTAAGACCCAGATAGCGAACTACTTCACCGAGGTGGTGACTGCCAGTTCTGGATTTAAACGGAAACCAGATCCTGAGTCCATGATTTATTTACGTGATAAATATCATATTACATCCGGTTTGGTCATTGGTGACAGAAATATTGATGTAGAAGCAGGTAAAGCTGCTGGCTTAGATGCCTATCTTTTTAATAACGTTGCGACATTGAGACAAGCAATAGACATGTAAGAAAAGGGAAAAAATGACAGAAGAAATCAAAAATCAACAGGCACAGGATTATGATGCCAGTCAAATTCAAGTTTTGGAGGGACTTGAAGCTGTTCGTATGCGTCCAGGTATGTATATTGGATCGACTTCAAAAGAAGGTCTTCACCATCTAGTATGGGAAATCGTTGATAACTCAATTGATGAAGCCCTAGCTGGATTTGCCAGTCACATCCAAGTCTTTATAGATCCTGATAATTCCATCACCGTTGTGGATGATGGGCGTGGAATTCCTGTTGATATTCAGGAAAAAACAGGACGTCCTGCTGTTGAGACAGTCTTTACGGTTCTTCACGCTGGAGGAAAATTCGGCGGTGGCGGATACAAGGTTTCAGGTGGTCTCCATGGAGTAGGTTCTTCCGTAGTAAATGCTCTCTCAACGCAACTAGATGTTCATGTTCACAAAAACGGTAAGATTCATTACCAAGAATACCGTCGTGGTCATGTTGTTGCTGACCTTGAGGTGGTTGGAGATACGGATAAAACTGGAACAACAGTTCACTTCACACCAGATCCAGAGATTTTTACAGAAACAACGACTTTTGACTTTGACAAATTAAACAAACGTATTCAAGAGCTAGCCTTTTTGAACCGAGGACTTCGAATCTCAATAACAGATAAGCGTGAAGGTCTCGAACAAACCAAGCATTATCACTATGAAGGTGGAATTGCTAGCTACGTTGAATATATCAACGAGAACAAGGACGTGATCTTTGATACACCAATTTACACAGACGGTGAGATGGATGATATCACAGTTGAAGTAGCCATGCAGTACACAACAGGTTACCACGAAAATGTCATGAGTTTCGCCAATAACATTCACACCCATGAAGGTGGAACACATGAGCAAGGTTTTCGTACAGCACTGACGCGTGTTATCAATGATTATGCCCGCAAAAATAAGCTATTAAAAGACAATGAAGATAACCTAACAGGGGAAGATGTCCGTGAAGGTTTGACTGCAGTTATCTCTGTGAAACATCCAAATCCACAGTTTGAAGGACAAACCAAGACTAAATTGGGAAATAGCGAAGTGGTCAAGATCACCAATCGCCTCTTCAGCGATGCCTTCTCTGATTTTCTCATGGAGAATCCACAGATTGCCAAGCGCATCGTGGAAAAAGGGATTTTGGCTGCCAAGGCTCGTGTAGCTGCTAAGCGAGCGCGTGAAGTCACTCGTAAGAAATCTGGCTTGGAAATTTCCAATCTGCCAGGAAAACTAGCAGACTGTTCTTCAAATAATCCTGCTGAAACCGAACTCTTCATCGTCGAAGGAGACTCAGCTGGTGGATCAGCTAAATCTGGTCGTAACCGTGAGTTCCAAGCTATTTTACCAATTCGTGGTAAGATCTTGAACGTTGAAAAAGCTAGCATGGATAAAATTCTTGCCAACGAAGAAATTCGGAGCCTTTTCACTGCCATGGGAACAGGTTTTGGTGCAGAATTTGATGTCACTAAGGCTCGTTACCAAAAACTTGTTTTGATGACCGATGCCGATGTTGATGGTGCTCATATTCGAACCCTCTTGCTAACCTTGATTTACCGCTACATGAAACCAATCCTAGAAGCTGGCTATGTCTACATTGCCCAACCACCAATCTACGGGGTTAAAGTTGGAAGTGAGATCAAAGAATACATCCAGCCTGGTGCAGATCAAGAAATTAAACTCCAAGAAGCCTTAGCACGTCACAGTGAAGGGCGTTCAAAACCAACCATCCAACGTTATAAAGGTTTGGGAGAAATGGATGACCACCAATTGTGGGAAACAACCATGGATCCAGAACATCGCTTGATGGCGCGTGTTTCGGTAGATGATGCTGCCGAAGCAGATAAGATCTTTGATATGTTGATGGGGGACCGAGTTGAACCTCGCCGTGAATTTATCGAAGAAAATGCCGTTTACAGTACCCTTGACGTCTAAAAAATGTGGGAAATAGTTCCCATGACCTAAAAAATATGATATAATCAATACGATTGTTTCTAGTATAAAAGGAGTTTGATATGTCTAATGGACAACTAATTTATCTAATGGTTGCGATTGCAGTCATTTTGATTCTAGCTTATGTAGCGGCAATCTTCCTACGTAAGCGTAATGTAAGTAGATTGACGGCCCTCGAGGAAAGAAAAGAAGAACTCTACAACCTTCCTGTAAATGATGAGGTTGAAGCGGTTAAAAACATGCATTTGATTGGTCAAAGTCAGGTGACCTTCCGTGAATGGAATCAAAAATGGGTTGATTTATCCCTTAACTCATTTGCTGATATTGAAAATAACCTGTTTGAGGCTGAAGGCTATAATAATTCTTTTCGCTTTTTCAAAGCAACTCACCAAATCGATCAAATCGAAAGTCAAATTGATTTAATTGAAGAAGACATTGCGGCGATTCGCAATGCGCTTTCAGAGCTTGAAAAACAAGAGTCTAAGAATAGCGGACGTGTTCTGCATGCTTTGGACTTATTTGAAAATCTGCAACATACCGTAGCAGAAAATTCGGAACAGTATGGTAAAGCCCTTCCTGAAATTGAGAAACAATTGGAAAATATCCAGTCAGAGTTTTCTCAATTTGTAACCTTGAACTCTTCAGGTGACCCAGTTGAAGCTGCAGCAATTCTTGATTCAACTGAAAATCATATTCTCGCTTTGACACATATCGTTGATCGTGTTCCATCTCTCGTGAAGACTTTGTCAACAGAACTTCCAGAACAATTGGAAGATTTGGAGGAAGGCTACCGTAAACTCTTGGATGCTAATTATCACTTCACTGAAACGGACATCGAGTCACGCTTCCAACTTTTACATGAATCCTTGAAAAATAATCAAGAAAACATCCGCCAGTTGGAATTGGATAATGCAGAGTATGAAAATACACAAATCCAAGAAGAGATTAATGCGCTCTACGATATTTTCACGCGTGAAATAGCTGCCCAAAAAGTCGTTGAAAGTCTCCTTTCAACACTTCCAACCTACCTCAATCACTTGAAAGAAAATAATCAGGTTTTGGTTCAAGACCTTGAACGCTTGAATAAAACCTATCTTCTCCCAGAAAGTGATGGGAACCATGTCCGTCGTCTTCAAGCTGAATTGTCAGGGCTTGATACAGCGATCACAGAGGCAACTGAAGATCAGACAGAACCTACTCAAGCTTACTCTATTTTAGAGGAGCAGTTTAGTTCACTTCAAAGTAATCTAAAAGACATTGAAGACGAACAAGTTTCTGTTAGTGAACGCCTAGCCCAAATCGAAAAA
Organism: Streptococcus oralis; assembly: GCF_003942585.1. GTDB lineage: Bacteria > Bacillota > Bacilli > Lactobacillales > Streptococcaceae > Streptococcus > Streptococcus oralis_BE. The sequence continues at coordinate 21,306 of NZ_RJNK01000006.1, forward strand.
GACGACATCAATGCTCGTCAGAAAGCCAATGTCTATGTGAATCGCTTACATACTATCAAACGTTACATGGAGAAGAGAAACTTGCCGGGTATTCCTCAAAGTTTCTTGAAACTTTTCTTCACTGCAAGCCATAACACAGAAGATCTGATGGCAGAGTTAGAACAAGCACAAGTTAATATTGAATCAGTTAAACGAATTCTTGAAATTGCGACCCATGACATGGAGGCTCTTGAAACAGAAACCTACAATATTGTTCAATACGCGACCTTGACGGAGCAACTCTTGCAGTATTCAAACCGTTACCGTTCATTTGATGAGCGTATCCAGCAAGCTTTCAATGAAGCACTTGAAATTTTTGAAAAAGAATTTGACTACAAGGCATCATTTGAGAAGATTTCTCAAGCCTTGGAAGTTGCAGAGCCTGGAGTCACAAATCGCTTTGTTTCTTCTTATGAAAAAACACGTGAAGCGATTCGCTTCTAATACCTGAAAAGCTTAGATCATCTAGGCTTTTTATTATTTATTTCAAAAATAGAAGAATATCGATTTATCATTGAAATTATAGTTCTGATTTGATATGATGGAGGTATGAAGAAAAATAGAGAGAAGCGTGTTTCCCACGATAAAAAGAGAAGTAGATTACTTTCCCTTGTTGGAATCTTAGGTCTTGCTATGATCTGCCTAGGTGGTGCCATTGGTTACAAGATTTTGCAGAAACAGTCCTATGAACAGAAAATTGAAACCTTAAAAAATGAAAAAGATCAACAATTCAACGTAGGCAGTCAGAGAGACCATTTCCGAAAAGGTCAAGCTGAAGTGATTGTCTACTACCCTCTTCAAGGGGAGGAGGTCATTGCGCCTGTTAGAGAAAAGATCAACCAGGATATCAAAGAAAAGCTGGAAGATAAAGAAGATTTGGTCTTTTATTATACTGAGCAGTTGGATCCAGTCTTAAAGGGAGTTGTTTCTCGTAATATCAGTAAGCAAGTTTACGATTTGTCTGCAACAAAGGTTGAAGAAAAAGAAAAGACTTCTTTGGGAAGAGTTTACTTGACAGAAGATGGTAAACTTTTTACTCTTAGTCAACTTTTCAAAGATGCTAGCAAGGCTAAGGAACTACTGCTGAGCCAAATCAAATCAACCCTAGAAGATAAGAAACTTGACCAGACAAAAATTGATCAGGTGCTAAAAACCTTTACAGACCAAGATTTGTCATCATGGAGCTTTGATTATAAAGATAGTCAAATCATCCTTTATCCTGCTGACCTAGGGGAGGCTCTGGAGGAAATTGCTCTGCCGATATCCAGTTTCTTTGATGTGTTGGAGTCCTCTTATCTATTAGAAAAGGATGCTGAACTCTACCAAGCTTACTTTGCACAAAAAAATAAAAAAGTTGTAGCCTTGACTTTTGATGATGGTCCAAATCCAGCTACAACTACCCAAGCTTTGGATACATTAGCTAAGTACAATGTAAAGGCGACCTTCTTTGTACTTGGTAAAAACATTGCTGGCAATGAAGAGCTTCTGAAACGAATGAAATCAGAAGGACATGTTGTGGGAAATCATAGCTGGGATCATCCCGTTCTTTCAAAATTGACTCTTGAAGATGCTAAAAAGCAAATCACGGATACGGAAGATGCCTTGACCAAGGTTTTAGGTTCGAGTTCTAAACTTATGCGCCCCCCTTACGGAGCGATTACAGATGATATTCGTAATAGTCTGGATTTGAGTTTTATCATGTGGAATGTAGATAGTTTGGACTGGAAGAGCAAGAATGAAACTGCTATTTTAACAGAGATTCAGCATCAAGTTCGTAATGGATCGATTGTTCTTATGCATGATATTCATGGCGCTACAGTTAATGTTCTTCCAAAGATTATAGAATATCTAAAAGAGCAAGGTTATACATTTGTGACTGTTCCGGAAATGCTTAATTCTCGCTTGAAAGCTCATGAAATGTATTATGATCGTGATCAATAATTGTTAAAATCTAAAGGAGCAAGTGTGCTGATAATCAGAACTTTGTTTCTTTAGATTTTCTTCACATAGAAAGGAAAAAAGATGAAATCTTATACCCTTAATAATGGAGTTTCAATTCCTGTTCTAGGATTTGGAACATGGAAAGCTGAAAATGGAGAGATGGCCTACCAAGCCGTTTTAGAAGCTTTAAAGGCTGGTTATCGTCATATCGATACTGCGGCTATCTATCAAAATGAGGAGAGCGTTGGCCGTGCTATACGAGATAGCGGTATTTCACGTCAAGAAATCTTTGTAACGACCAAACTTTGGAATACCAATCACAGCTACGAAGAAGCTCGCCAAGCTTTTGAGGAATCAATGGAAAAACTGGGATTGGATCATCTAGACTTGTACCTTATCCATTGGCCAAATCCAAAACCACTAAGGGAAAATGACGGATGGAAAACTCGCAATGCTGAAGTCTGGAGAGCGATGGAGGACCTTTACCAAGAAGGCAAAATCCGTGCTATCGGAGTTAGTAATTTTCTCCCTCATCATCTGGATGCTTTGCTTGAGACAGCAAGAGTCATTCCAGCGGTCAATCAGGTGCGCTTGGCACCAGGAGTTTGCCAAGAGGAAGTGGTTGACTACTGTAGAGAGAAGGGAATTCTCCTAGAGGCTTGGGGACCTTTTGGACAAGGAGAATTGTTTGATAAGAAAGAAGTCCAAGAAATTGCTGATAAGCATGGAAAATCAGTTGCCCAAATCGCCTTGGCTTGGAGCTTGGCAGAAGAGTTTTTACCGTTACCTAAGTCAGTAACAGCCTCTTGGATCCAGAGCAATCTTGACTGTTTTGGGATTGAACTCAGCAAAGAAGAGCGAGAAGTCTTAAAGACCATCTCGGTGACTTCTGGCGCACCACATGTAGATGAGATGGATTTTTAGAAAGTAAGAAAAAGAATTGTAAATTTTCTCTCTTTCTGATATAATAATCAACAAGAAAGAAAGTCTTATGGTGTTCTTCAAGCGAACTTGGGGTAGTGGGAGCCAAGTAGGACAAGGTAAGAAACTGGCGCTTTCTGTCGTATTTTTAAAAACAATGAAGTAATAAATTAGGGTGGAACCGCGTTTCTGACGCCCCTAGTCGCAAGGCTTGGGTGTTGAATTCGGTTCTTTTTGAATTTCGTCTAATGCCTAAGTAGAAAGGAGCATAATGCTTAAAGGATCTTGTTTATGCAAAGCAGTGACCTACACTTTAGATGAGGAATTATCGGAATTAGTTTTTTGTCATTGCTCATTCTGTCGGAAAGCAACTGCGTCTGCCTATACAGTTAATGCCAAAGTTAGCAGTAAAAATCTGGTATTGTATGGAGAAGAGAATTTGGTTACTTATAGTTCATCTCCAGGGAAACAGCGCTATTACTGCCAGAACTGTCATAGTCAAATTTTCACTATTCAAGAAGATGTACCAGAAGTTTGTGCTTTAAAATTAGGTACAGTAGATGAATGCAATCAGAATTTACAAACTGTTCCTAAACGTCATATTTTTCAGGACCCAGCTTTTTCTTGGTTGCTTGATAAATAAATTTAAAAAGATAATATAAACTAAAGGAGTAAACAATGTCTAAGAAATTAACATTTCACTGCGTCAGTGGCAGAGACCTCCTTACAGTCGGGCTGCCCCACGCTCAGCACTAGAGTGCCTGAGCTAGACGCAGTACTAACTCGTCTTGCCTCGTATGATCGACGAGGCAGACTCGTGTCGCAAGTAATTTATAAAAAAAGGAGTAAATAATGTCTAAAAAATTGACTTTCCACTGCGTCAGTGGCAGAGACCTCCTTACAGTCGGGCTGCCCCACGCTCAGCACTGGAGTGCCTGAGCTAGACGCAGTACTAACTCGTCTTGCCTCGTATGATCGACGAGGCAGACTCGTGTCGCAAGTAATTTATAAAAAAAGGAGTAAACAATGTCTAAGAAATTAACATTTCAAGAAATTATTTTGACTTTGCAACAATTTTGGAATGACCAAGGTTGTATGCTTATGCAGGCTTATGATAATGAAAAAGGTGCGGGGACGATGAGTCCTTACACTTTCCTTCGTGCTATTGGGCCTGAGCCATGGAATGCGGCTTATGTAGAGCCATCACGTCGTCCTGCTGACGGTCGTTATGGAGAAAATCCTAACCGTCTCTACCAACACCACCAATTCCAAGTAGTTATGAAGCCTTCTCCATCAAACATCCAAGAACTTTACCTTGAGTCTTTGGAAAAATTGGGTATCAATCCTTTGGAACACGATATTCGTTTTGTTGAGGACAACTGGGAAAATCCTTCAACTGGTTCAGCTGGTCTTGGATGGGAAGTTTGGCTTGATGGGATGGAAATCACTCAGTTCACTTATTTCCAACAAGTTGGTGGATTGGCAACTGGCCCTGTGACTGCGGAAGTTACCTATGGTTTGGAGCGTTTGGCTTCTTATATTCAAGAAGTAGACTCTGTCTATGATATTGAGTGGGCTGATGGTGTAAAATACGGAGAAATCTTCATCCAGCCTGAGTACGAGCATTCAAAATATTCGTTTGAAATTTCGGACCAAGAAATGTTGCTGGAAAACTTTGATAAGTTTGAAAAAGAAGCTGGTCGTGCCTTAGAGGAAGGCTTGGTTCACCCTGCCTATGACTATGTTCTCAAATGTTCACATACCTTTAACTTGCTTGACGCGCGTGGTGCCGTATCTGTAACCGAGCGTGCAGGCTATATCGCTCGTATTCGTAACTTGGCCCGTGTCGTAGCCAAAACCTTTGTCGCAGAACGCAAACGCCTAGGCTACCCACTTTTGGATGAAGCAACACGAGCTAAACTCTTAGCAGAAGACGCAGAATAAAGAGAGTGACCGTTTACGAAAATGGGCGAACAGAGTGAGCCTTGAGCCAGTTGCCACAGTGATGAAGGTATCCTTAGTGAAGCTAAGGATACTAGGCAAAATTAGAGACTTTCGGCTCCAATTTTAGCAATGAAACGACGAAGTCGGTTGCTTGCGTGCCAATCACATAAGGCAAACTGGAAAATAAAAAGATACTTTTCGGAGAAAAAACATGACAAAAAACTTATTAGTAGAACTCGGTCTTGAAGAGTTACCAGCCTATGTAGTAACTCCAAGTGAAAAACAACTAGGTGAAAAAATGGCAGCCTTCCTCAAGGAAAACCGCCTGTCTTTTGAAGCTATTCAAACCTTCTCCACACCACGCCGTTTGGCTGTTCGTGTGACTGGTCTTGCAGACAAACAGTCTGATTTGACAGAAGATTTCAAGGGTCCAGCAAAGAAAATTGCCTTGGATAGTGATGGGAACTTCACCAAAGCAGCTCAAGGATTTGTCCGTGGAAAAGGCTTGACGGTTGAAGATATTGAATTCCGTGAAATCAAGGGTGAAGAATATGTCTATGTTACCAAGGAAGAAATTGGTCAAGTAGTTGAAGCCATTGTTCCAGGTGTAGTAGACGTCTTGAAATCTCTAACTTTCCCTGTCAGCATGCACTGGGCTAACAACACCTTTGAATATATCCGCCCTGTTCACACTTTAACTGTTCTTTTAGATGAAGAAGAATTTGACTTGGATTTCCTTGATATCAAGGGAGATCGTGTGAGTCGTGGTCATCGTTTCTTGGGACAAGAAACTAAGATTCAGTCAGCTTTGAGCTACGAAGAAGACCTTCGTGCACAGTTTGTAATCGCGGATCCTCGTGAACGTGAGCAAATGATTGTTGACCAAATCAAGGAAATCGAAGCAGAGCATGGTGTACGTATCGAAATTGATGCTGACTTGCTGAACGAAGTCTTGAACCTGGTTGAATACCCAACTGCCTTTATGGGAAGTTTTGATGCCAAATACCTTGAAGTTCCAGAAGAAGTCTTGGTGACTTCGATGAAGGAACACCAACGTTACTTTGTTGTTCGTGATCAAGATGGCAAGCTCTTGCCAAACTTTATTTCTGTTCGTAACGGAAACGCAGAGCATTTGGAAAATGTCATCAAAGGAAATGAAAAAGTCTTGGTAGCTCGCTTGGAGGATGGTGAATTCTTCTGGCGTGAAGACCAAAAATTAGTTATCTCAGACCTTGTTGAAAAATTAAACAACGTCACCTTCCACGAAAAAATCGGTTCTCTTCGTGAACACATGATTCGTACTGGTCAGATTGCCATTCTCTTGGCAGAAAAAGCTGGCTTGTCAGTGGATGAAACAGTTGACCTTGCTCGTGCAGCAGCCATTTATAAGTTTGATTTGTTGACGGGGATGGTTGGTGAGTTTGATGAACTCCAAGGAATTATGGGTGAGAAATATGCCCTTCTTGCTGGGGAGACTCCAGCAGTTGCGGCTGCTATTCGTGAACACTACATGCCTACATCAGCCGAAGGAGAACTTCCAGAGAGCAAGGTTGGAGCCATTCTAGCCATTGCAGACAAATTGGATACGATTTTGAGTTTCTTCTCAGTAGGTTTGATTCCATCAGGTTCTAATGACCCTTACGCTCTTCGTCGTGCGACGCAAGGTGTTGTTCGTATCTTGGATGCCTTTGGTTGGCACATTGCTATGGATGAGTTGATCGATAGTCTTTATGCTTTGAAATTCGACAGCTTGACTTATGAAAATAAAGCAGAGGTCATGGACTTTATCAAGGCTCGTGTTGATAAGATGATGGGTTCAACTCCAAAAGACATTAAGGAAGCAGTCCTTGCAAGTTCGAACTTTGTCGTGGCGGATATGTTGGAAGCAGCAAGTGCTCTTGTAGAAGCAAGCAAGGAAGAAAACTTCAAACCATCTGTCGAATCTCTCTCTCGTGCTTTCAACTTGGCTGAGAAAGCGGAAGGATATGAAACAGTTGATCCTGCTCTCTTTGAAAATGAAGAAGAGAAAGCCTTGGCGGAAGCAGTAGAGTCACTCGTTTTATCAGGGACTGCAAGTCAGCAATTAGAACAACTCTTTGCGCTTAGTCCAATTATTGATGCTTTCTTTGAAAATACCATGGTAATGGCTGAAGATCAGGATGTCCGTCAAAATCGTTTGGCAATCTTGTCGCAACTAACCAAGAAAGCAGCGAAACTTGCACGTTTCAACCAAATTAATACCAAGTAAAATCTGTTAAACGGATTAAATCTTATCATAAAGGAGAGAAACATGGATCCTAAAAAAATTGATCGTATTAACGAGCTTGCTAAAAAGAAAAAAACAGAAGGCTTGACTCCTGCTGAAAAAGTGGAACAAGCTAAACTTCGTGAGGAATACATCGAAGGCTATCGTCGTTCTGTTCGTCACCACATTGAAGGAATCAAAATTGTGGACGAGGAAGGAAATGACGTCACACCAGAAAAACTACGCCAAGTACAACGTGAAAAAGGTTTACACGGCCGTAGTTTAGATGATTCTAACTCATAAAACGAAAGGGGATTGTAGATGATTTACAAGCCCCTTTTCTGTTGTAATAAAAAAGGAGCCAAATGGCTCCTTTTTGGTTTCTTAGTTGCTTGCACCAGAAGTGGCGTCGGCGTCACCACCGTGGCCTCCAGCGTCCCCCGAATCAGAAGCGCCAGAAGTAGCATCTGCGTCTCCATGACCTCCGGCAGCAGGAGCAAATGGTCCGCTACCACCCACCAAACGTTGACCAGTCTCTTTTAGGTACCAGTCAAGCCATGGTTGGAAGTTAAAGACAATTTCATTGATTCCAGCGTATGATCCATCAGGATAATACATCGCTTGGTAGTTGTGAGTGTTAATAACACCTGCAGGAGAACCTGGAACGATCGTACGGACGTATTCTTGGTTTCCATTGCGAAGTGTTCCGATGACCCACTCTACGTTCTTCATACGTGCTGGTGGAAGAGAATTGTGAACAGTCGACATACGGTTACCTGATTGAGGTGGTACACGTTTGGCAAACATGGTGTCTGGATCTTGGTGAGCGTTGTTGTAGTAGAGGAATTGGTTGTTATCGTCAGCGTATGTCAATTCAAATGGCATAGCTTTCAAGAACATATCGATTTGGTTAACTGTTAGGATACCGTGGTCCAATTTGACATAGGTATCACCAGAAACAGCACCAGTGATTGCTGCAACTTTTTCTACCCATTCTGGATCGTCAGGATCAACCTCTGTAATGGTTGTAGCAATTGGTTTTCCACAATCCAAGTCTTCTGGTTCGATTGGTTTTGGTTTTTTCAATTTTGAAACGACTCCTACGTATTTTACAAAGTTATCTAAGCAAGTTTCAAGGAATTTAACAGTTCCTTCGTTGGTGATATTTCCGTCGTTATCAAAAGCTTCCTTGGCTTTACCAAGAAGGAATTCGTTACCTGGAAGCGTGTAGGCATTAACACCTGGAGCATCAAGGATTTTACGAAGGTGAACTTGGGCACGTGATGTTCCTTGGTCGTAGTATGATGCACCCACAATCATAACAGGTTTGTTTTCAAATGGATGAACTTCGTATGAAAGCCATTCAAGTACAGATTTGAGTGAAGCTGAGATAGTGTGGTTGTGCTCAGGAGTGGCGATAATGACACCATCAGCACGTGTAATTTTGTTATACAAGAAGCGTAATTGGAAACTGTCGTCCCATTTTTCGTCTTGGTTAAACATTGGAACTTCGTCGATTTCAAGAACTTCTAATTCAAATTTAAATTTGAAATTGCGACGGATAAATTCCAAGAGTTTGCGGTTATATGATTGATCGTAGTTTGATCCAACAAGTCCAACAAATTTCATTCTTTCGGTCTCCTATCTTACAAATTTTCCCAGTCAAATTCTTCTGCATCTTTGCGAAGCAATTCTTGTGCATTGCGCAATTTTTCAGTAATCTTCACGAAGATACGGAAGTCATCGAAGATGGCATCCAATTTCTTGATGACATCAAGGTCAACCAAGTCGCCACTTGGGTTAAATGCTTGAAGAGAGTGTGAGAGCAAGAATTCATCTGGTAGAACATTTGCCTTGATTTCAGGAGCGTTCAAGATTTGACGAAGTTGCAATTGGGCACGAGATGAACCAAGTGTACCGTAAGAAGCACCAGTGATCATGATTGGTTTGTTCAAAAGTGGGTAGATACCGTAAGATAGCCAAGCAAGAGCGCTCATCAAAACTGCAGGGATAGAGTGGTCGTACTCAGGAGTACCGATAATCACACCGTCAGATGCTTCAATTTTAGCTGCAATCTCAAGAATTTCAGCTGGAAGTTGCTTATCTGCTGGTTTGTTGAAAACAGGGATATCCTTGATTTCAACGAGTTCAATTTCAGCTTTATCAGCAAAGTGTTTTTGCATGTATTGGAGCAATTGGCGGTTTGTAGAACGTTTAGAGTTCGTTCCAACAATGGCAATAAGTTTTAGCATGAGATTTCCTTTCTCTTTTTACATAATACAATTTTGAAGGCCTGAAGAACATGCAATGCGTCCCTCTTTGTCGATGAGGATGGCTTCGATACCATCTAAACTTTCGACTTGCCAGAGGATAGAAGCGCTTCGTTCTCCGAAAAGGCGCGTTGTCCAAATCTCACCATCAACGGATTTATCAGAGACAATCGTTAGGCTAGCAAGATCGGTTTCGACAGGGAATCCTGTCTCACTATCAAAGATATGGTGATAGTCTTTTCCATCTACTGTCAGGTGGCGTTCATAGATACCTGAAGTGACAACGGATTTGTTAGAAGCAGGGATCGTTAGGAGATGATTGCCACGAGGATTTCTAGGATCTTGAATCCCAATTTGCCAGGCTTTCCCGTCTTTGACTTGATTGTTCCCGATGGTGAGGATATTTCCTCCGAGATTGATCAGGGCAGAGGTAACACCGTGTGCTTTTATATACTGGGCAACCTTATCTGCACTATAGCCCTTAGCTAAACAACCTAAATCAAGCTTCATTCCTTTCTTCTCTAAAAAGACAGTAGAGCTAGTCGGATCCAACTTGATAAAATGCGGGTCAACTAGAGGCAAGACAGCTTCGATTTCATTTGGCTTTGGAAGCCGAGCATCTGCAAATCCGATTCGCCAGGTTTGAATCAAGGGACCAATACTGATATTGAGATGGCTAGAGGGAGCTAGGCTATGCTCTAGTCCAAGAGCAATCAGTTCAAATAGATCAGGATGAACCTTAACAGGCGCGATTCCAGCCTGGTAGTTGATTTCCATCAGTTCGGATTCTTGACTGTTGGCGTTGAAGCGGTATTCGAGCTCTTTGAGCAAGTCAAAAGCACCTTGAAGCAGGGTTTCTGCCTGCTCATCTACTAATGAAATCGTGATAGTTGTTCCCATCAGCCGTTCAGAGTGCGAACGAAGAGGCAAGCTACCAACTCCTTTCTTCCTATAGGAAATCATTCAATATAAGATAGTTAGAGAAATTAAACCCCTTACATTTTCTTTCCATGTATCTAGCATACCATAAAGTCAGCGTTTTCACAAATAAATTTTAACAAAAGTCAAGAAATATGCTTAAAAATTGGAAGGAAATGAAACAAATAATATAGTAAAGAATAATTTTTTCTGAAAAAAAGAGAATTCCAAGCAAATACCTTGTAAACGCTAACAGCAAATGATATACTAGAAGGGTAAATTAAATTTTAAAGGTGGAATTATTCTATGAGTAAAATCGTTGTAGTTGGTGCTAACCACGCTGGTACAGCATGTATCAACACTATGTTGGACAACTTTGGACATGAAAATGAAATCGTTGTATTTGACCAAAACTCAAATATTTCATTCCTTGGTTGTGGAATGGCGCTTTGGATTGGGGAACAAATTGATGGCCCAGAAGGTCTCTTCTACTCTGATAAAGAAAAATTGGAAGCAAAAGGTGCTAAAGTGTACATGAACTCACCTGTTCTTTCAATCGACTATGACAATAAAGTTGTGACTGCAGAAGTTGAAGGTCAAGAACATAAAGAATCTTACGACAAATTGATCTTTGCTACTGGTTCAACTCCAATCTTGCCTCCAATCGAAGGTGTTGAAATTGTTAAGGGCAACCGCGAATTTAAAGCAACACTTGAAAATGTTCAATTTGTTAAGTTGTACCAAAACGCAGAAGAAGTCATCAACAAACTTGCTGACAAGAGCAAACACCTTGAGCGCATCGCTGTTGTTGGTGGTGGTTATATCGGTGTTGAACTGGCTGAAGCTTTCGAACGTCTTGGAAAAGAAGTTGTGCTTGTTGATATCGTAGACACTGTCTTGAACGGCTACTATGACAAGGACTTCACTCAGATGATGGCGAAGAACTTGGAAGACCACAACATCCGCTTGGCTCTTGGTCAAACAGTTAAAGCCATCCAAGGTGATGGAAAAGTTGAACGCTTGGTGACAGACAAAGAAACATTTGATGTGGATATGGTGGTTCTTGCTGTTGGTTTCCGTCCAAATACAGCTCTTGCTGACGGTAAGATTGAACTCTTCCGCAATGGTGCCTTCCTTGTAGACAAGAAACAAGAAACATCTATCCCAGGCGTTTACGCTGTAGGTGACTGTGCGACTGTTTATGACAACGCTCGTAAAGACACTAGCTACATCGCGCTTGCTTCTAACGCTGTACGTACTGGTATCGTGGGTGCTTACAACGCTTGTGGTCACGAATTGGAAGGAATCGGTGTACAAGGATCAAACGGTATCTCTATCTACGGTCTTCACATGGTTTCGACTGGTTTGACTCTTGAAAAAGCTAAAGCTGCTGGTTATAACGCAACTGAAACAGGCTTTAACGACCTTCAAAAACCAGAATTTATGAAGCATGACAACCACGAAGTTGCCATCAAGATTGTCTTTGACAAAGACAGCCGCGAAATCCTTGGTGCACAAATGGTTTCACATGATGCTGCTATCAGTATGGGAATCCATATGTTCTCACTTGCTATCCAAGAGCATGTGACAATTGACAAGTTGGCATTGACAGACCTATTCTTCTTGCCACACTTTAACAAACCATACAACTACATCACAATGGCTGCACTTACAGCTGAAAAATAACAATAGCTGAGCTATCTGGCCTTAAGTTAAGGTCAGATATTTTTTTGTCAATCTGTACCCAGACAAATATTATTTTTCTATCTTGTACTTCACTCTGTTCTGACTTAAAATGAAATGGTAGCTACCAATACAAATGATGAGGAAAAAGAAATGACTGAAAATCGTTATGAACTAAATAAAAACTTGGCACAGATGCTCAAAGGTGGGGTTATCATGGACGTTCAGAACCCTGAACAGGCTCGTATCGCAGAGGCTGCTGGTGCGGCAGCTGTTATGGCCTTGGAGCGGATTCCAGCTGATATTCGTGCAGCTGGTGGGGTTTCCCGTATGAGTGATCCAAAGATGATTAAGGAAATCCAAGGAGCGGTCAGTATTCCAGTGATGGCAAAGGTCAGAATCGGGCATTTTGTTGAAGCTCAGATTTTAGAGGCTATTGAGATTGACTATATCGATGAGAGTGAAGTGCTTTCTCCAGCTGACGACCGTTTCCATGTGGATAAGAAGGAATTCCAAGTTCCTTTTGTCTGTGGAGCTAAGGACTTGGGTGAAGCCTTACGTCGTATCGCTGAGGGCGCTTCCATGATTCGGACAAAAGGAGAACCGGGTACAGGAGATATCGTTCAAGCCGTTCGTCATATGCGTATGATGAATCAGGAAATTCGCCGCATTCAAAACCTACGCGAAGATGAACTTTATGTGGCTGCCAAGGACTTGCAAGTCCCTATTGAATTGGTTCAGTATGTCCATGAACATGGAAAATTGCCGGTTGTAAACTTTGCAGCTGGAGGCGTTGCAACGCCAGCAGATGCGGCCTTGATGATGCAACTGGGGGCAGAGGGCGTCTTTGTCGGTTCAGGTATTTTCAAGTCAGGAGATCCTGTTAAACGAGCAAGTGCTATTGTCAAAGCCGTAACCAACTACCAAAATCCTCAAATTCTGGCTCAAATCTCTGAAGACCTAGGGGAAGCCATGGTTGGTATTAATGAGAATGAAATCCAAATTCTTATGGCAGAGCGAGGAAAATAGATGAAAATCGGAATATTAGCCTTGCAAGGTGCCTTTGAAGAACATGCTAATGTGCTAGAAAAGTTAGGTGTTGTTAGTGTAGAAATCAGAAATTTAGATGATTTTCAACAGCATCAGAGTGACTTATCTGGTTTGATTTTACCTGGAGGTGAGTCTACGACCATGGGCAAGCTCTTACGTGACCAGCAGATGTTGATTCCCATCCGAGAAGCTATTTTATCTGGATTCCCAGTCTTTGGAACCTGCGCCGGTTTGATTTTGTTGGCTAGGGAAATTGCTTCTCAGGAAGAAAGTCATCTTGGAACTATGGATATAGTGGCTCAGCGCAATGCCTATGGTCGCCAACTGGGAAGTTTTTATACAGAAGCAGAATGTAAGGGAGTAGGTCAGATTCCCATGACCTTTATTCGCGGTCCGATTATCAGTAGTCTTGGAGAGGATGTGGAAATCCTAGCATCCCTAGACGACCAAATCGTTGCAGCTCAAGAAAAACATATGCTAGTGACCTCTTTTCATCCAGAATTGACAGATGATGTTCGCTTGCACCAGTATTTTATAAAAATGTGTAAAGAAAAAAGTTGAGAATCTTTTCTCAACTTTTTTTACATGTAATAAACAATAGCGATATATTGAAGTGCAGATGCCGCTAGGATAAAGAGATGCCAAATCATGTGGAAATAAGGTTTTTTCTTAGCGTAAAATCCAGCTCCAACTGTATAACAGAGTCCGCCAGTTACCATGAGACTCCAGAAAATTGGCGTTGTTTGACTGATAATGGCAGGAATGATAGCCAGAACCAACCAGCCCATGATCAAATAAAGAGCAAGGCTGAATTTCTCATTGACCTTTTTAGCAAAGATTTTATAGAGGATGCCAAAGATGGTCGTTCCCCACTGAATGGCAATAATGAGATAGCCAAACCAGTTATTCATCAAAGTCAATACGACTGGCGTATAAGAGCCCGCTATGGCTACGTAAATCATAGAGTGGTCGATGATTCGCAAGACGTATTTGTGGGTCGAACCATAGGCCATAGAGTGATATATGGTTGACGAGAGGAACATGAGAAATAGACTGATAACAAAGATAGAAACACCAAAAGACGATAAAAATCCGTGTGCTTCATAACTATAGGTGGATGAAATAGGGAGCAAGATGAGCATGATAACGGCACCTACAGCATGGGTCACGCTATTAGCAATTTCCTCTCCAAAACTGAGTTTTTTACTGAGTTTTAAGCTGGTATTCATTGGATTTCCTCCTCTTCTTTGCTAAGGATTAAGTCTAGAGTTTGATGATAGAGTTTAACCGTTTGGCAGCTGGTTTGGATAATAGGATTTTCTGGATCAATCCCATGGTTCATGTAGTCCACAAAAGCATCGTAGAGCTGGTATGAACTCGCTTGAGTTTGTAGAGTATTGAGGGTCTGAGCGATTTCTTGGATCGAAAAGACAGACTTGAGAGTAGTGATGGCAATCAAACGGGCAATCTGTTTGCGTTGGTATTTTTTCTTGTCAGGCTTTGTCAGGTAACCATGTTTGACATAGTTATTGACCATGGATGCGGTCAGGCCCTTTTCTTTATCTGGAGAGATAGGGGCACAGACTTGATTGACATAAAGCAAAACCTGATCCAGATAGAGGTCAATGTTTGGAATGTCTTCCCATTTTGGGTAGGAAAAGTTAGAATTCATTTCCAACTCCTTTTATCTAGTTTCGATAACTAGATTATAAAATAATAAAAGACAAAAGTCAAGTTTCAACTGCTTGTAGAAAGTTTTAAATTATGCTATGATGAGAGAAAATAGTTAGAAATGAGGGGAAAAGATGAAGATTCGTTTAGCTTTTCCAAACGAAGTGGATGCGATTATGCAGGTGATGGAGGATGCCCAAAAGTGCTTAGCTGAGTCTGGTAGTGACCAGTGGCAAAATGGCTATCCAAATGCAGATATCATTATTGATGATATCATCTCAGGCCAAGCCTATGTGGCCTTGGAAGAAGGAGAACTACTAGCCTATGCTGCTGTGACCAAGAGCCCAGAGAAATCCTATGAAGCCATTTATGAAGGAAGTTGGCAAGGAGGAGAATCAGAATACCTGGTCTTTCATCGTATCGCTGTGGCAGCAGATGTACAAGGACAAGGTGTTGCTCAGACGTTCCTAGAAGGCTTGATTGAAGGTTTTGATTATCTAGATTTTCGTTCAGATACGCATGCTGAAAACAAGCCCATGCAGCATATCTTTGAAAAGCTAGGTTTTCAACAGGTTGGTAAGGTTCCGGTTGATGGGGAACGTTTGGCCTATCAGAAATTAAAAAAATGAAGCAGAATAAGTACGCAAAAATGCTCTACCCGTCGCCAATTGGAACCTTATCCTTAGTTGCTGACAAGCAATATCTGTATGGAATTTGGGTACAGGACCAGAAGCATTTTGAGAGGGGATTAGGAGATAAAACAATAGAAGAAGTTGTTAGCCATCCTGTATTAGAGCAAGTTATTTCCTATTTAGATACCTATTTCGAAGGCAGGGATCAGGTTCTGTGTGACTTACCTTTGGCTCCCATTGGAACGGATTTTGAAAAGCGAGTCTGGGCATACTTACAGACCATTCCTTATGGTCAAACAGTGACTTACGGACAAATAGCGAAAGACTTGCAGGTGAATTCTGCCCAAGCTATTGGCGGAGCAGTGGGGCGCAATCCTTGGTCCATACTCGTTCCCTGTCATCGTGTGCTGGGTTCAGGCAAGCGTCTGACAGGCTATGCATCCGGAGTCGAAAGGAAAGCCTGGCTCTTGCAACATGAAGGTGCAGCATTTCAAGAAAATAAAAAATAGAAAGAAAAGAAGATGTTAGAATTTATCGAATACCCAAAATGTTCAACTTGTAAGAAAGCAAAAAATGAATTGGATAAACTTGGTGTGGACTACAAAGCTGTCCACATCGTAGAAGAAACCCCAAGTGAAGACGTGATTTTGAACTGGTTGGAAACTTCCGGTTTTGAAGTGAAACAATTTTTCAATACCAGCGGGATCAAATACCGCGAACTGGGCCTAAAAGATAAGGTGGGAAGTTTGTCAAAACAAGAAGCAGCTAAGCTTCTGGCTAGTGATGGCATGTTATTGAAACGTCCAATTTTGGTGGAGAATGGTGCTGTTAAACAAATCGGCTATAGAAAAACCTATGAGAACTTAGGTTTGAGATAGTTTTTATCTATCTCCTTGATAGGTAAAATATATAGCCTCCCTGTTTTAAAGTGTGATAAACTAGAAGATAGACAAAGTCTGATCAGCCCGTAGCAAATAATTTGCTTGCGAGCAGAAGTATGGTAGAATGAATCATTATCAGGAGAGGATGTTTTTATGACTGTTACAACATTTTTAGCATCAGATTGGTACCAAAGTTTGATGCAACTCATTCCGGATGGTAAGCTCTTTAGTTTGCGTTCGGTCTTTGATGGAATTCCAAGGATTGTCCAGCAACTGCCTACAACCTTAATGTTGACGCTTGGAGGTGCACTCTTTGGTCTGATACTTGCCTTGATTTTTGCCATTGTAAAGATCAATCGTGTTAAGATTCTATATCCCTTGCAGGCCTTTTTCGTCAGCTTCTTAAAAGGTACCCCAATCCTAGTTCAACTTATGTTGACCTACTACGGAATTCCTTTGGCACTGAAAGCTATCAACCAGCAATGGGGCACTGGTTTCAATATCAATGCGATTCCAGCGGCACTTTTTGCGATTGTGGCCTTTGCTTTTAATGAGGCGGCTTATGCAAGTGAAACGATTCGTGCAGCCATCCTTTCTGTTAATCCAGGTGAAATTGAGGCGGCACGTAGTTTGGGTATGACACGAGCGCAAGTTTATCGTCGTGTGATTATTCCAAATGCGGCCGTTGTGGCGACTCCAACCTTGATTAATTCCCTAATCGGCTTGACCAAGGGAACTTCTCTAGCCTTTAGTGCGGGTGTTGTCGAAGTTTTTGCTCAAGCTCAGATTTTGGGTGGAGCAGATTATCGTTACTTTGAGCGTTTCATCTCCGTAGCCCTTGTTTATTGGGTAGTCAATATCGGAATTGAAAGCCTCGGTCGTTTCATCGAGAGAAAAATGGCTATTTCTGCACCTGATACAGTGCAAACAGATGTGAAAGGAGACCTTCGTTAATGATTAAGATTTCGAATTTAAGCAAATCCTTTTCAGGACAGACAGTCTTGAATCATCTGAACTTGGATATCCAAAAAGGTGAGGTAGTGGCTTTGATTGGTTCATCTGGAGCTGGGAAATCAACCTTTCTTCGAAGTTTAAACTATCTTGAAACTCCAGATAGTGGAACGATTCAGATTGACAATTTTAAAGTTGATTTTTCTCAGATTAACCAAGAAGAGATTCTAACCCTTCGTCGCAAGTTGTCTATGGTTTTCCAACAGTTTAATTTGTTTGAACGCCGAACAGCCCTTGACAATGTAAAGGAAGGTTTGGTTGTCGTTAAAAAATTATCGGACGAGGAAGCAACAAAAATCGCCAAGGAAGAGTTGGCTAAGGTTGGACTTTCTGACCGTGAAAACCATTACCCTCGCCATTTATCAGGTGGACAAAAGCAACGGGTTGCCCTCGCGCGTGCGCTTGCTATGAAACCAGATGTCTTGCTCTTGGACGAACCCACTTCAGCCCTTGACCCAGAGTTGGTCGGTGAAGTAGAAAAGTCTATTGCAGACGCTGCCAAGTCAGGTCAGACCATGATTTTGGTTAGTCACGATATGTCTTTTGTAGCCCAAGTGGCAGACAAGATTTTGTTCCTAGATAAGGGGAAAATCATCGAGTCAGGTACACCGGATGAAATCATCAATCATCCGAAAGAAGAACGGACAAAAGAATTCTTCGCTAGTTACAAACGGACTTATATTTGATATAATAGAAAAAGGAAAACTCAGTTAGGTGGACTAGCTGAGTTTACTCTTTAAAAAAGATAGAAACGAGAGAAATCATGCTGCTGCAACTGTTTTCTTTATATTTCGAGAGTTTGATCTTAACGACCATTCTCGTCGTGATTTTTTTAGGGATTTGGATTGGATTGCGAGCTATGTCTGGCGTGGACAAGACAGCCAAGGCCCGTCAAGCCCATCTCTATGATATGATTATGATTGGGGTTTTGGTGATCCCAGTATTATCCTTTGCCGTCATGAGTCTCATTTTAGTTTTCAGAGCATAATGCTTGCTAAATAAACTTTAAACAGTTAGAATAAAGATAGTTACAACAAGAAAGAAGGAATCGAAATGTACGATACGATTATTATCGGTGCTGGACCTGCGGGAATGACCGCTGCCTTATATGCTGCTCGAAGCAATCTGAAAGTGGCTTTGATTGAAGGTGGTCTGCCAGGTGGGCAAATGAATAACACATCTGACATTGAAAACTATCCAGGTTATGCCAACATCAGTGGACCTGAATTGGCTGAAAAGATGTTTGAACCACTTGAAAACCTTGGGGTAGAGCATCTTTATGGCTATGTTGAAAATATTGAAGACCAGGGTGACTATAAGAAGGTGATCACTGATGATCAAGTTTACGAAACCCGTACTGTCATCGTGGCAACTGGGTCAAAACACCGTCTCTTAGGGGTTCCCGGAGAAGAAGAACTGAACAGTCGTGGTGTTTCTTACTGTGCAGTCTGTGATGGAGCTTTCTTCCGTGACCAAGACTTGCTCGTAGTCGGTGGTGGAGATTCAGCGGTAGAAGAAGCTCTGTTCTTGACTCGCTTTGCCAAGACTGTTACCATTGTTCACCGTCGTGATCAACTTCGTGCCCAAAAAGTTTTGCAAGACCGTGCCTTTGCTAATGAGAAAGTCAACTTTATCTGGGACTCTGTCGTCAAGGAAATTAAAGGTGAAAACCGAGTAGAATCTGTCGTATTTGAAAATGTGAAAACAGGTCAAATAACAGAGCAAGCCTTCGGTGGTGTCTTTATCTATGTTGGACTGGACCCTGTTAGTGATTTTGTTAAAGAATTGAATATTCAAGACCAGGCAGGCTGGATCGTAACAGACAACCACATGAAAACTTGCGCTGACGGTATCTTTGCGGTTGGAGATGTTCGCCAGAAAGACCTTCGCCAAGTGACAACAGCAGTTGGAGATGGGGCTATCGCTGGTCAAGAAGCCTATAAATTTATCACAGAACATAGTTAAGAAAAAAAGTTTCCAATCAACTGATTGGAAACTTTTTTATAGTCTGTTTCGGAAAACTTCGTACATGAGAATGGCTGCGGCAACACTGGCATTGAGGCTTTGAACATGCCCATTCATTGGAATGGTAATCATCTCGTCAACCTGTTTTTTGATATTGCTAGAGATGCCTTTTCCTTCATTTCCGATGATGAGGGCGATTTTCCCTTTTGTATTCCACTTATGGCAAGGAGTACCGTTCATATCCGTTCCAAAGGTCCAGAATCCTTCATCTTTAAGTTTATCGAGGGTTTGACTGAGGTTGGTCACTCGCGCAATCGGTACATGTTCAATGGCAC
This sequence comes from Streptococcus oralis, assembly GCF_003942585.1. Lineage (GTDB taxonomy): Bacteria > Bacillota > Bacilli > Lactobacillales > Streptococcaceae > Streptococcus > Streptococcus oralis_BE. Next base: position 40,812 of record NZ_RJNK01000006.1, read on the forward strand.
CTGTGGCCGTTTTGGCAACGACAGGAGTCACTCCGACAGCACGGTGCTTGGGAATGATGACACCTGAAACATTGGTCGCATCGGCTGTTCGCAAGATAGAACCTAGATTATGGGGGTCAGTTAACCCGTCCAGAATCAATAGCAAAGGATTTTCTTCTTGGCGTGTTTTTGCAAGGATGTGATCAAGTTCGCTATAGGCAAATTCGGACACTCGTAGAACAAAACCTTGGTGGACAGCGCCTTCGGTCATTTCAGAGAGGGATTTTTTTGAAGTCCAAGAGATGGACACCTTCTTTTCAGTAGCCAGTTCCTTGACTTTCTCAACATTCTTTCCCCTTAGATCTTCTTGGAGGTAGAGTTTGTTTCCAGTGTTTGCAAGGAGGGCTTCTGTGACGGCGTGGACGCCATAGACAATATCATTTGTTTTCATGCCTCTATTATAACACAAAACCCCGTTTTGCAACGGGATTTTCTTTATTCAAGAATGAGGAGTCCGTCTTTTACGGCAAAGGGATCTTTTTCATTGATACGATCGTAAAACATGATTCCGTTTAGATGATCAATTTCGTGTTGGACAACGATTGAGTTGTAGCCTTTGAGTTTGAGGCGGTGTTTTTCTCCATCCTTATCAAAATAGTCAATCGTTACACGAGCATGACGAACGACATAGCCCGGAACTACACGATCAACAGACAGGCATCCCTCGCCTTCGCCTAGAGCAGCGTCCTGAACAGAGTGGGATACGATTTTTGGATTGTACATAACAGCTTGCAGATCATAGGCTTCCTGTGGAGCTTCACCTTCTTCTTCTTCAATATTTGGGACCAAGACGGCAATTATGCGTTTTGAGATATCCAGCTGGGGAGCAGCAAGTCCAACACCACCGCGGAGCCCCATTTTCTCAGCCATAACAGGATCTTGGGAATGTTTGAGGAATTGCATCATTTTTTCACCAAGGATGATTTCCTGGTCAGACAGTGGGAAAGTGACCTCCTCAGCAACTGCGCGTAGAGTTGGATTCCCCTCGCGGATAATATCGTTCATATCAATTAAATGAGCAGCTTTTGTAATACGTTCTATAGCAGACATTTTCTCTCCTTTCATTACCTCTACATGATAACACAAAATAGACGAGAAAGAAAGTCGCAGAAGTTTCTAAAAAATAATATAATAAACGATATTCCCCTTTTGTCTGTGGTATAATAAAAGAAAAGACTTGCATCAAGAAGCAAGGGGGGATAAAGATGGAAAAGCGACAAGATAGACGGTCTCGTGGTTCTCTTTATGGGGTGTGGAGAACTAGTGTTGGTTTCTTTCGAAATTATAAATCTTGGACCAATGCTCAGTTTATTACGGTATTGCTACTTGCAGTTGCCTTGTCCATGGGGCTGAACTTGTTGGTTCGAGCAGTACAAGGTAACAAGACAACAAGTTCTAATAGTCAGACTACAACATCTAGTCAATCCAAGGAAAATCAGTCTGGTGAAACGACGGCACGTATCATGGCAAATGGTGACCTTCTTTATCATATTCCTATCTACCGAACAGCTCTTAAAGAAGATGGAACCTATGATTTCCATGAAAATTTTGAGTATGTCAAACCTTGGCTCAAGCAAGCGGATTTGGTGATTGGTGACTTTGAAGGAACGGTGAACAAGGACCACTACTTGGCAGGTTATCCTCTCTTTAATGCACCTGGAGAAGTCATGGATGCGATCAAGGATGCAGGCTACCAAGTTCTAGACTTGGCTCACAACCACATCTTGGATTCTCAGATAGAGGGAGTGGTCTCAACGGCTCAAGCTATTGAAAAGGCTGGAATGACACCCATCGGAGTCTACACACATGAATCCCGTGACCAAGCCCCTATAGTCATCAAGGAAGTCAATGGAATCAAGGTAGCTCTCTTGGCCTATTCCTATGGCTTTAATGGTATTGAACAATCCATTTCCCAAGAGGACTATAATCGCTATCTTTCTGACTTAAACGAAGAAAAGATGAAGGCAGAAATCGAGCGTGCAGAGAAAGAAGCGGATATCACTGTCATCATGCCTCAGATGGGAATTGAGTACCAGCTAGAACCGACGGAGGAACAGAAAACACTGTACCACAAGATGATTGACTGGGGAGCTGATATTATCTTTGGAGGGCACCCTCACGTAGTTGAACCATCTGAAACAGTTGAAAAAGATGGTGACAAAAAACTGATTATCTATTCCATGGGAAATTTCCTCTCAAACCAGCGCATTGAAACCATGCAAGACGAGGAAAATGCCAAGTGGACAGAGCGCGGTGTTCTCATGGATGTGACCATTAAGAAAAAAGATGGAAAGACAAGGATTGAAACCGTCAAAGCGCATCCGACTTGGGTCAATCGAACTCCGAAAGGGACTTATTCACCAGAAGGCTATCCGCTCTTCCTCTATCAGACCTATATCCTAGAGGACTTCATCGAGGGAGGCAGTTACCGTGACAAGTTGGATGAGGCGACCAAGGAACGAATTGACACAGCTTATAAAGAAATGAATGAACATGTAGGATTGAAGTGGGACTAGCTTGAATCCAGAGGAAGTAAAATGACGATTAAGATTATTGCGACAGATATGGATGGAACCTTGCTGGATCCGAGAGGTCAGCTGGATCTGCCCCGCTTGGAAAAGATCTTAGATCAGCTGGATCAAAGGGATATCCGTTTTGTCATTGCGACGGGAAATGAAATCCATCGTATGAGAGAATTGTTGGGACACTTGGCTGAACGAGTAGTCCTAGTAGTTGCCAATGGGGCGCGAATTTTTGAAAACAATAAACTGATTCAAGCTCAGACCTGGGATGATGCTATGGTTGACAAGGCTTTAGTTCATTTTAAGGGGAGAGAGTGCAGAGATCAGTTTGTCGTAACAGGTATGAAGGGTGGTTTTGTCAAGGAAGGAACTGTTTTTACAGAACTTGATAAATTTATGACTCCAGAGATGATTGAAAGACTTTATCAACGAATGAATTTTGTGGAAGAGTTGCAAGCTGACCTCTTTGGTGGAGTGCTTAAAATGAGCATGGTCGTTGGTGAAGAGCGATCTAGTTCTGTTTTGCAGGAAATTAATGATTTATTTAATGGTAGTGTGAGAGCTGTTTCTAGCGGTTATGGTTGTATCGATATCCTACAGGCTGGTGTTCACAAGGCTTGGGGATTGGAAGAATTACTCAAGCGCTGGAATTTAAAATCGGAACAAATCATGGCTTTTGGTGATAGTGAAAACGATGTCGAAATGCTAGAACTGGCTGGGATTGCCTATGCTATGGAAAATGCAGCTGATGAGGCTAAGGCAGTTGCGACTGATCTAGCTCCAGCTAACAGCCAGGGGGGTGTTTATCAGGTCCTAGAAAATTGGTTAGAGAAAGAGGGATAAGGTGGCAGTACAGTTATTAGAAAATTGGCTCCTAAAAGAGCAGGCAAAGATTCAAACCAAGTATCGCGAATTGAATCAAATTTCTGTCCTAGAGCCAGATGTAATTTTTATCGGCGATTCGATTGTAGAATACTACCCTTTGCAAGAGTTACTTGGGACTGCCAAGACGATTGTTAATAGAGGCATCCGAGGCTACCAGACGAGACTTTTATTAGAGAATCTAGATGCCCATCTTTATGGTGATGCTGTAGATCAAATTGTTCTCTTAATTGGAACAAATGATATTGGAAAAGATATTCCCATGAATGAAGCCTTGGATAATCTTGAACGTGTGATCCAATCAATTGCTCGAGATTATCCGCTGTCACAAATAAAACTTGTTTCTATTCTGCCAGTTAATGAAGGCGAAGAATACAAGCAGACTGTTTATATCCGAACTAATGAAAAGATTAGAGAATGGAATCAAGCCTATGAGGCTCTAGCCTCCGCCTATGTGCAAGCAGATTTTGTGCCGATTTATGATAGTTTGACAGATTCAGAAGGGCAACTTCAATCAGCCTATACAACGGATGGCCTCCATCTAAGTGTAGCCGGTTATCAAGCCTTATCAGAAGCCTTGAAAACATATCTTTTCTAAAGAATCGACTTAATTTTGCATTTTTGATTTAGATAAGGTATAATGGTTTTATTGTCTTTTGGGGTCGTTACGGATTCGACAGGCATTATGAGGCATATTTTGCAACCCGTGTGGCGACGTAAACGCTCAGTTAAATATAACTGCAAAAAATAACACTTCTTACGCTTTAGCTGCCTAAAAACCAGCAAGCGTGACCTGATTTGGATTGCTCGTGTTCAATGACAGGTCTTATGATTAGCGAGATACGATCAAACCTTGTCTAGTGGTTTGATAAGAGATTGATAGACTCGCAGTTCCTAGGCTTGAGTTATGTGTCGAGGGACTGTTAAAACAATACATAACCTATGGTTGTAGACAAATATGTTGGCAGGTGTTTGGACGTGGGTTCGACTCCCACCGGCTCCATTATTCCTTTGCATTCTTTCGCATTCCTTGGTAAAACGTTGTTAAATCAACGTTTTTTATTTTTGTCTTTTGTATTCCTTGGCAGTCTTTTGTAAAAAAAGGAATACAAAAAAGGATACAACATTTTTGTCGTATCCTAGAAATCGTTTTGGTTTTTCTACGGAAGACATGGGATTCGAACCCACGCACGCTGTTACACGCCTACCGCGTTTCCAACACGGCCTCTTAAGCCTCTTGAGTAATCTTCCAATACTTACTCAAATAGTCTACCATAAAGGCTCTTATCTTGCAATAAAAATTTTGGAAATGAGAAAAATGATAGAATTTGAAAGAAAATGATAAAAAATGCTTGACTTTGCTAGAAATTGTGCTAGAATGAATAGTGTAAACGATAACAGGAGGTGATTTGGTGTTAAAAACTGAGCGGAAGCAACTGATTTTAGAGGAGTTAAATCAACATCATGTAGTTTCCCTAGAAAAGTTGGTTAGTCTATTAGAAACATCAGAATCAACGGTACGAAGAGATTTGGATGAGTTGGAGGCGGAAAACAAGCTTCGCCGTGTGCATGGTGGAGCAGAATTGCCCCACTCCTTGCAGGAAGAAGAAACCATCCAAGAAAAATCTGTCAAAAACCTTCAAGAGAAGAAACTACTGGCTCAGAAAGCAGCCTCTCTTATTAAGGAACAAGATGTTATCTTTATCGATGCTGGCACAACAACTGCTTTTTTGATCAAGGAATTGGTTAATAAGAATATTACAGTTGTGACCAACTCCATTCACCATGCGGTTCAGTTGGTTGAAAAGCAGATTCCAACTGTCATGGTTGGAGGAAGTGTCAAGATGGCAACAGATGCATGTATCGGTGGTGTTGCTCTTAACCAAATCAATCAATTGCACTTTGACCGTGCCTTTATCGGGATGAATGGTGTAGACGATGGTTATTATACGACTCCTGATATGGAGGAGGGAGCTGTGAAGCGAGCTATTTTGGAGAATGCCAAACAAACCTATGTCTTGGTCGATTCGTCAAAGATTGGTCAAACTTGCTTTGCCAAGGTAGCACCACTCAAACGGGCTATCGTTATCACAAGTCAAGGGCATGAGCTTTTGGAAGCTATTAAGGAGAAAACGGAGGTAATAGAAGTATGATTTATACAGTCACACTCAATCCGTCTATTGACTATATCGTTCGCTTGGACCAAGTTCAAGTTGGTAGTGTCAATCGTATGGACAGTGATGATAAGTTTGCTGGTGGGAAAGGAATCAATGTCAGTCGTGTTTTGAAACGCTTGGATATTCCAAATACAGCGACTGGATTTATTGGAGGCTTTACTGGTAAATTTATCACAGATACTCTGGTAGAGGAAGAAATCGAGACACGTTTTGTCCAAGTAGCAGAAGATACTCGCATCAATGTCAAGATTAAAGCAGACCAAGAAACAGAAATCAACGGGACTGGTCCAAATGTTGAGCTCGAACAACTTGAAGAGTTAAAAGCCATTCTTTCAAATCTGACAGCAGAAGATACGGTTGTGTTTGCGGGTTCGAGTGCTAAAAACCTAGGAAATGTAATCTACAAGGATTTGATTGCCTTGACACGCCAGACTGGTGCACAAGTCGTTTGTGATTTTGAAGGACAGACCTTGATTGATAGTTTGGACTATCAGCCACTTTTGGTCAAACCAAATAATCACGAGCTTGGAGCTATCTTTGGAGTGAAACTCGAAAGTTTAGATGAGATTGAGAAGTACGCACGTGAGTTACTAGCTAAGGGTGCTCAACATGTCATCATCTCTATGGCTGGGGACGGTGCTCTTCTTGTCACATCTGAGGGAGCTTACTTCGCAAAACCTATCAAGGGAACAGTCAAAAATTCAGTTGGTGCTGGTGACTCTATGGTTGCTGGGTTTACAGGTGAATTTGTCAAATCAAAAGATGCAGTAGAAGCTTTCAAATGGGGAGTGGCTTGCGGAACGGCAACTACCTTCTCGGATGACTTGGCAACTGCGGAATTTATTGAAGAAACATATGAAAAAGTTGAGGTAGAAAAACGATGAAAATTCAAGACCTATTGAGAAAAGACGTCATGTTGCTGGATTTGCAGGCAACTGAAAAAACAGCTGTCATTGAAGAGATGATTAAAAGCCTGGTAGATCACGGTTATGTGACGGATTTTGAAACATTCAAAGAAGGAATCTTGGCGCGTGAAGCTCTAACTTCCACTGGTTTGGGTGATGGAATCGCTATGCCTCACAGTAAAAACTCTGCTGTCAAAGAAGCGACAGTTCTCTTTGCTAAGTCAAACAAGGGTGTTGACTATGAGAGCTTGGATGGGCAACCAACAGACCTTTTCTTCATGATTGCGGCTCCAGAAGGTGCCAATGATACTCACTTAGCAGCCTTGGCAGAATTGTCTCAATACTTGATGAAAGATGGCTTTGCTGATAAACTTCGTCAAGTAACATCTGCTGACCAAGTCATCGAGCTTTTTGACCAAGTTTCAGAAAAAGCTGAGGAACCTGTCCAAGCACCTGCCAATGAATCTGGTGACTTTATCGTTGCTGTTACAGCTTGTACAACAGGAATCGCCCACACTTATATGGCGCAAGAAGCCCTTCAAAAAGTGGCTGCTGAAATGGGTGTTGGGATCAAGGTCGAAACCAACGGTGCTAGCGGTGTTGGAAATCAACTAACTGCTGAAGACATCCGTAAGGCTAAAGCTGTTATCATTGCAGCAGATAAGGCTGTTGAGATGGATCGTTTCGATGGCAAACCATTGATCAATCGTCCAGTTGCAGACGGTATCCGTAAGACAGAGGAGTTGATTAACTTGGCTCTTTCAGGAGATGCTGAAATCTACCGTGCTGCTAATGGGGCCAAAGCTGTAGCAGCGTCTAACGAACAACAAAGCCTTGGTGGCGCTTTCTACAAACACTTGATGAGTGGTGTATCTCAAATGTTGCCATTCGTTATCGGTGGTGGTATCATGATTGCCCTCGCCTTCTTAATCGACGGAGCTTTTGGTGTGCCACAAGATAGTCTTGGTAATCTCGGATCCTACCATGAGCTAGCTTCCATGTTCATGAAAATCGGTGGTGCAGCCTTTGGCTTAATGCTTCCAGTTTTTGCAGGATATGTTGCCTACTCTATCGCTGAAAAACCAGGTTTGGTAGCTGGATTCGTAGCTGGTGCTATTGCTAAAGAAGGTTTTGCCTTTGGTAAAATCCCTTATGCAGCAGGTGGTGAAGCAACTTCAACTCTTGCAGGTGTATCATCTGGTTTCCTAGGTGCCCTTGTTGGTGGATTTATCGCAGGTGCCTTGGTTCTTGCTATCAAGAAATACGTTAAAGTTCCTCGTTCACTTGAAGGGGCAAAATCAATCCTTCTCTTGCCACTTCTTGGAACAATTTTGACAGGATTTGTCATGCTGGCTGTCAATATTCCAATGGCAGCAATCAACACTGCTATGAATGACTTCCTTGGCGGTCTTGGAGGAGGATCAGCTGTCCTTCTCGGTATCGTTCTTGGTGGAATGATGGCTGTTGATATGGGTGGACCAGTTAACAAAGCTGCCTATGTCTTTGGTACAGGTACGCTTGCAGCGACTGTTTCTTCAGGTGGTTCTGTAGCCATGGCAGCAGTTATGGCTGGAGGAATGGTGCCACCACTTGCAATCTTTGTCGCAACCCTTCTTTTCAAAGATAAATTTACCAAAGAAGAACGCAACTCTGGTTTGACAAACATCATCATGGGCTTGTCATTTATCACTGAGGGAGCAATTCCGTTTGGTGCAGCCGACCCAGCTCGTGCGATCCCAAGCTTCATCCTTGGTTCAGCAGTAGCAGGCGGACTTGTTGGTCTTGCGGGTATCAAACTCATGGCGCCACACGGAGGAATCTTCGTCATCGCTCTTACTTCAAATGCCCTTCTTTACCTAGTCTTTGTCTTGATTGGAGCAATTGTAAGTGGTGTGGTTTATGGTTATCTACGCAAACCACAAGCATAAAAAGGATTAGAATAGAAAGATTGTTACCATTTGGTGCAATCTTTTTCTCTTTTCGAAATGGCTGTGAAATATGGTATAATAAAAGAATGGCAAACAAGAATACTACAAAAACAAGACGGAGACCGTCTAAAGCAGAACTTGAAAGAAAACAGGCTATCCAGAGGATGTTGATTTCCTTAGGGATTGCCTTATTATTGATTATTGCAGCTCTCAAGCTTGGTGCTGCGGGTATCACTCTTTACAATCTCATTCGACTGTTAGTCGGAAGTTTAGCTTATGTGGCTATAGGTGGCCTCCTCATCTATCTTTTTCTTTTTAAATGGATCCGCAAGCAGGAGGGGCTTCTGTCAGGATTTCTCTGTATCTTTGCTGGCCTACTCTTGATTTTTGAGGCCTACTTGGTCTGGAAATTTGGCTTGGAGCAGTCAGTTTTAAAAGGAACCTTGGCTCAAGTTATGACGGATCTGACAGGTATGCGGGTGACTAGCTTTGCTGGTGGAGGCCTGCTTGGTGTTGGACTTTATATCCCCATAGCCTTTCTTTTTTCAAATATCGGCTCTTACTTTATTGGAGTTCTCTTGATTCTGGTTGGGGCACTCTTGGTCAGTCCTTGGTCTATTTATGATGTTGCAGCCTTTATTGGTGCTCAGTTCAGATCCTTCATGGAAAAACAGGAACAGAGAAAACAGGAACGCTTCATCAAGAGAGAAGAAGAGAAGGCTCGCCAAGAAGCTGAAGAAGCTGCCAGAATTCAGAGAGAACAAGAAGAACAGGATGCCCTACCGCTTCCTCCTGTAGACTCTGAAACTGGAGAAATCTTATCAGAGGTACCAGTCTACGATCTCCCCCCAATTCCTGAGGAAGAATGGATAGAACCCGAGATTATCCTCCCTCAAACTGATTTTGACGTTCCAGATGTGGAAGAAGACTTTGAGGATGAAGAGGTGCAGGTTGATTTTTCTGCCAAAGAAGCTATCGAATACAAACTGCCAAGCTTGCAACTCTTTGCGCCAGATAAACCCAAAGATCAGTCCAAGGAAAAGAGGATTGTTCGAGAAAACATCAAAATCCTAGAAGAAACCTTTGCTAGCTTTGGTATCAAGGTAACGGTTGAACGAGCTGAAATTGGACCATCAGTTACCAAGTATGAAGTCAAGCCAGCAGTCGGTGTACGGGTCAACCGCATTTCCAATCTGGCAGACGACTTAGCGCTGGCTCTGGCGGCAAAGGATGTTCGGATTGAAGCTCCGATCCCTGGAAAATCCCTAGTTGGAATTGAAGTGCCCAACTCTGAGATTGCGACCGTTTCCTTCCGTGAACTCTGGGAACAGTCTCAAACAAAACCAGAAAATCTCCTTGAAATACCTCTAGGTAAGGCTGTCAATGGAACTGCTCGCACCTTTGACCTTTCCAAGATGCCCCACCTACTTGTTGCAGGTTCGACGGGCTCAGGGAAATCAGTTGCAGTTAACGGTATTATCGCCAGCATTCTCATGAAGGCAAGACCCGACCAGGTCAAGTTTATGATGGTCGATCCTAAGATGGTTGAGTTGTCTGTTTACAATGATATTCCCCATCTCTTGATTCCAGTTGTGACCAATCCACGCAAGGCCAGCAAGGCTTTGCAAAAAGTTGTGGATGAGATGGAAAACCGTTATGAACTCTTTGCTAAGGTTGGTGTGCGAAATATAGCTGGTTACAATGCCAAGGTCGAGGAATTCAATGCCCAGTCTGAGTACAAACAAGTACCCCTGCCTTTGATTGTCGTCATTGTGGACGAGTTGGCAGACCTCATGATGGTGGCCAGCAAGGAAGTGGAAGATGCCATCATCCGTCTCGGACAGAAGGCGCGTGCCGCAGGGATTCACATGATTCTAGCAACGCAACGTCCGTCGGTTGATGTCATCTCTGGTCTTATCAAGGCCAATGTGCCATCTCGAGTGGCTTTTGCAGTTTCATCGGGCACAGATTCACGAACTATCTTGGATGAAAATGGAGCTGAAAAATTGCTTGGTCGAGGAGACATGCTCTTTAAACCAATTGATGAAAATCATCCAGTCCGTCTGCAAGGATCCTTTATCTCGGATGATGATGTTGAACGCATCGTAAACTTCATCAAGGCTCAGGCGGATGCAGACTACGATGAGAGTTTTGATCCAGGTGAGGTTTCTGAAAATGAAGGAGAATTTTCAGATGGTGAAGCTGGCGGCGATCCGCTTTTTGAAGAAGCTAAGGCTCTGGTTATCGAGACGCAGAAAGCCAGTGCTTCGATGATTCAGCGTCGTTTATCAGTTGGCTTTAACCGTGCGACCCGACTGATGGAAGAACTCGAAATGGCAGGTGTCATCGGCCCAGCTGAAGGAACCAAACCACGAAAAGTATTGCAACAATAAAAAATAGCTTCTTTCCAAATCTGGAAGGAAGCTATTTTTGTGATTACTGGTTCGTTTTAGTTTCAGAACTCGTCGTATTTGACTGTGTTCCGTTATCACTTGTTTCTTTATTTGTAGCAGGTGTAGAAGAGTCCTGAGTTGTTGTTTTCGGCTCTTCTTTTTTCTCCTCTTTCTTGTTTGATTGAGAAGTTTCTTCTTGTGGGGTATTTTCTTTAGTAGAAGTGTTATCCTTGTTAGGTGTAGTATTATCCTGAGGGGATTCCTTTTGAATTTCCTTGACAACAGTTGTTTGGGTTGTCGTCGGTTCTTTTTTGTTGTTTTTATTATTATCCATGGCGTTCATGATGGTGATACTAGCGGTGATTAGGCCAAGGATACTACCGATGGTAGCAATCGTTTTTTGAAAGACAGTAAATCCCTTTTTGATGTGTTCTGTTTTTGGTTTTGAAGTTCTACGATAGTTAGACATGATACTCTCCTTTGATTATGATTTATTATACCTCATTTCTTTAAAAAAATCTTAAAAAAAGAGAAACTTCCCTTTCTTGTCGTAAGCTTCGTTTCATGATAAAATAGAAGGAGTGATTTTAGAAAGCGTGAGAAAACATGATCTACTTTGATAATTCGGCGACAACTAAGCCTTATCCTGAAGCACTTGAAACTTACATGCAGGTCGCTTCAAAAATTGTAGGAAATCCATCTAGTCTCCATCGTTTGGGAGACCAGGCAACACGAATTTTAGATGCTTCCCGGCAGCAAATTGCAGACTTGATTGGGAAGAAGAGTGATGAAATCTTCTTTACCTCTGGTGGAACAGAAGGAGATAACTGGGTCATCAAGGGTGTGGCCTTTGAAAAAGCCCAGTTTGGCAAGCACATCATCGTGTCAGCTATTGAACATCCAGCAGTCAAGGAATCAGCCCTTTGGCTGAAAAGTCAAGGTTTTGAGATAGATTTTACTCCAGTTGATGAGAAAGGATTTGTGGATGTTGAAGCGTTAGCAGATTTGATACGTCCTGATACGACTCTCGTCTCCATTATGGCAGTTAACAACGAAATCGGCTCTATCCAGCCCATTGAGGCTATTTCGAAACTGTTAGAAGATAAGCCGACTATTTCCTTCCACGTTGATGCAGTTCAGGCACTTGCTAAGATTCCGACTGAAAAATACCTGACGGATCGGGTGGATTTTGCAACCTTTTCGAGCCATAAGTTTCATGGTGTGCGAGGAGTTGGCTTTGTCTATATCAAGTCTGGTAAGAAGATTACGCCTCTGTTGACTGGTGGTGGTCAGGAGCGAGACTATCGTTCGACAACTGAAAATGTAGCAGGGATTGCAGCGACAGCCAAATCTCTCCGTTTATCTATGGAAAAGTTAGATCTCTTTACTAGCAAGACAGGACAGATGAAGGCAGTCATTCGCCAAGCCCTTCTGGACTATCCAGACATTTTCGTCTTTTCGGATGAGGAAGACTTTGCCCCTCATATCCTGACTTTTGGGATTAAGGGGGTTCGTGGAGAAGTCATCGTTCATGCCTTTGAAGATTATGATATTTTCATTTCCACAACCTCTGCTTGTTCGTCCAAGGCAGGAAAACCCGCAGGGACCTTGATTGCCATGGGAGTGGACAAGGATAAGGCCCAGTCAGCTGTTCGCCTAAGCCTAGACTTGGAAAATGATATGAGTCAAGTCGAGCAGTTTTTGACCAAGCTAAAATTAATTTACAATCAAACTAGAAAAGTAAGATAGGAGTATTTATGCAGTATTCAGAAATTATGATTCGATACGGAGAATTGTCAACCAAACACAAAAATCGTATGCGTTTCATTAATAAACTTCGTAATAATATTTCAGACGTTTTGTCTATCTATCCTCAAGTTAAGGTAACCGCAGATCGCGACCGTGCCCACGCTTACCTCAATGGAGCAGATTACACAGCAGTTGCAGAATCGCTCAAACAAGTCTTTGGAATTCAAAATTTTTCTCCTGTGTATAAGATTGAAAAGTCAGTGGACGTTCTGAAGTCTGCTGTCCAAGAGATTATGAAGGAAATCTATAAGGAAGGGATGACCTTTAAAATCACTAGTAAGCGTAGCGACCACAACTTTGAACTCGACAGTCGTGAACTGAATCAAACTCTTGGTGGAGCTGTTTTCGAGGCTATTCCAAACGTGCAAGCTCAGATGAAAAATCCAGATATTAATCTTCAGGTTGAGATTCGTGAAGAGGCTGCCTATCTTTCCTATGAAACTTTTCGTGGAGCAGGAGGATTACCTGTGGGAAGTTCTGGTAAAGGTATGCTCATGTTGTCAGGAGGTATTGATTCACCCGTGGCAGGTTATCTAGCTCTTAAGCGTGGGGTAGATATCGAGGCGGTTCACTTTGCTAGCCCACCATACACTAGCCCTGGCGCTCTCAAAAAAGCCCAAGATTTGACCCGTAAATTGACCAAGTTTGGTGGCAATATCCAGTTTATCGAAGTGCCTTTTACTGAGATTCAAGAAGAAATCAAGGCCAAGGCGCCAGAAGCCTACCTCATGACCTTGACGCGTCGGTTTATGATGCGGATTACTGACCGTATTCGTGAAGTGAGAAAGGGTCTGGTCATTATCAATGGGGAAAGCCTTGGCCAAGTAGCAAGCCAAACCTTGGAGAGCATGCAGGCTATCAACGCTGTGACCAACACTCCCATCATTCGTCCCGTGGTTACTATGGACAAGTTGGAAATCATTGACATCGCGCAGGAAATCGATACCTTTGAAATTTCTATCCAGCCGTTTGAGGACTGCTGTACTATTTTTGCGCCTGATCGTCCTAAGACCAATCCTAAGATAGAGAATGCAGAGCAGTATGAAAAACGCATGGATGTTGAAGGCTTGGTTGAGCGAGCAGTGGCTGGTATCATGATCACTGAGATTACACCTCAGGCTGAAAAAGATGCTGTCGATGAGTTAATTGACAATCTCCTCTAATCAGAAAATCCAGAAGAATTCAGAAAAACAAATGAAAAAAGTTAGTTATTTATCCTTAAAATGGACATTAACTGACTTTTTTTCTATTTTTATGGTATAATAAGATAAAATTTTGAATATAGAGAGTTTTCTGACAATGAATCATTCCTACTTTTACTTAAAAATGAAAGAACACAAACTCAAGGTTCCTTATACAGGAAAGGAGCGTCGTGTGCGTGTGCTCCTGCCAAAGGATTATGAGAAAGACACAGACCGTTTTTACCCTGTTGTTTACTTTCACGATGGGCAAAATGTCTTTTACAGCAAGGAGTCCTATATCGGACACTCTTGGAAGATTATTCCAGCCATTAAACGAAATCCTGATATCAGTCGCATGATTGTTGTTGCTATTGACAATGATGGCATGGGACGGATGAATGAGTATGCGGCTTGGAAGTTTCAAGAATCTCCTATTCCAGGGCAACAGTTCGGCGGTAAGGGTGTGGAGTATGCCGAGTTTGTCATGGAGGTGGTTAAGCCCTTTATCGATGAGACCTACCGTACCAAAGCTGATCGCCAGCATACGGCTATGATTGGTTCGTCTCTAGGAGGCAATATTACCCAGTTTATCGGACTGGAATACCAAGACCGAATTGGTTGTCTAGGAGTCTTTTCATCTGCCAACTGGCTCCACCAAGAAGCCTTTAACCGCTATATCGAGCGCAAGAAACTGTCGCCTGATCAGCGTATTTTCATCTATGTTGGAACGGAAGAAGCAGATGATACAGACAAGACCTTGATGGCTGGCAATATCAAGCAAGCCTATATCGACTCATCACTTCGCTATTACCATGATTTGATTGCAGGAGGAGTACACTTGGATAATCTTGTTTTGAAAGTTCAGTCTGGTGCTATCCATAGTGAGATCCCTTGGTCGGAAAATTTACCAGACTGTCTTCGTTTTTTTGCAGAGAAATGGTAACTTAGGAAAGGAGAAAGCCAATGCATATTGAACATCTTAGCCACTGGAGTGGCCACCTCAACCGTGAAATGTATCTCAACCGTTATGGACACGCTGGGATTCCAGTCGTGGTTTTTGCTTCATCTGGTGGCAGTCACAATGAATACTATGATTTTGGCATGATTGATGCCTGTGCTTCCTTTATCGAAGAAGGTTGTGTTCAGTTCTTTACCCTATCCAGTGTTGACAGTGAGAGCTGGTTGGCCACTTGGAAAAATGGTCATGACCAAGCAGAGATGCACCGTGCCTACGAACGCTATGTGATTGAGGAGGCCATTCCTTTTATCAAGCATAAGACAGGTTGGTTTGACGGTATGATGACGACAGGTTGCTCCATGGGGGCCTACCATGCACTCAATTTCTTCCTCCAGCATCCGGATGTCTTTACCAAGGTGATTGCTCTCAGTGGTGTTTACGACGCACGTTTCTTTGTCGGTGATTACTACAATGATGATGCTATTTACCAGAACTCGCCAGTAGATTATATTTGGAATCAGAATGACGGCTGGTTTATCGATCGTTACCGTCAGGCGGAGATTGTCGTCTGTACGGGTCTTGGTGCTTGGGAACAAGATGGTCTGCCATCCTTCTACAAGCTCAAAGAAGCCTTTGACCAGAAACAAATTCCAGCCTGGTTTGCTGAATGGGGACACGATGTCGCCCACGACTGGGAATGGTGGCGTAAACAAATGCCCTATTTTCTTGGACACCTGTATCTATAAAAGGAGTTGCCTATGAATTACCTTGTTATTTCTCCCTACTATCCGCAAAACTTTCAACAGTTTACGATTGAACTAGCTAGTAAAGGCATCACAGTCTTGGGAATTGGTCAGGAGCCTTACGAACAACTAGATGAGCCTTTGCGCAATAGCCTAACTGAGTATTTCCGTGTGGACAATCTTGAGAATATAGACGAAGTCAAGCGTGCTGTTGCCTTTCTTTTCTACAAGCATGGTCCTATCGATCGCATCGAGTCACACAATGAATACTGGCTTGAGCTAGACGCAGCACTTAGAGAACAATTCAATGTCTTTGGTGCCAAACCCGAGGATCTCAAAAAGACGAAATATAAGTCTGAGATGAAGAAACTTTTCAAAAAAGCAGGTGTCCCTGTGGTACCTGGAGCTGTTATCCAGACGGAAGTAGATGTGGATAAAGCAGTGAAAGAAATCGGTCTACCAATGATTGCCAAACCTGATAACGGAGTGGGAGCGGCAGCAACCTTTAAGCTTGAGACAGAAGAAGATGTAAATCACTTCAAGGCTGAATGGGACCATTCAACCGTTTATTTCTTTGAAAAATTTGTCACTTCTAGCGAAATCTGTACCTTTGACGGGCTTGTAGACAAGGATGGCAACATCGTCTTTTCAACGACTTTCGATTATGCCCATACACCACTTGATCTCATGATTTATAAGATGGACAATTCCTACTATGTGCTCAAGGATATGGATCCCAAACTGCGCAAGTATGGTGAAGCCATTGTCAAAGAATTTGGCATGAAGGAGCGTTTTTTCCATATCGAATTCTTCCGTGAGGGAGATGACTATATCGCCATTGAGTACAACAATCGTCCTGCAGGTGGTTTTACCATTGATGTTTATAACTTCGCTCACTCCTTGGACCTCTATCGTGGCTATGCAGCTATCGTCGCAGGTGAGGGGTTTCCAACATCAGAATTTGAACCTCAATACTGTCTAGCTACATCACGTCGTGCTAATGCTAACTATGTTTATTCAGAAGAGGACCTTTTTGCCAAATACAGTCAGCAATTCAAGGTCAAAAAAATCATGCCAGCAGCCTTTGCAGAGCTACAAGGGGACTACCTTTATATGCTGACTACTCCGAATCGCCAAGAGATGGAGCAGATGATTGCAGACTTTGGTCAACGTCAAGACTAATGAAAAGGATGAAGGGAGTTTGACTCCTTTTGTCCTTTTCTTAAAGATAAGTTAAATAAAGCGTTTTCCAGATATTCTTTTAGAAAATCGGTTGCTAAAAGGCCTAAAAATTGATAGAATAAGGATTGTCTAAAAAAATTTAAGGAGAATCTATCAAATGGATTTTACATGGGCTATTAAATATGCCACAGAATTCTTGGGAACTGCTATTTTGATCATTCTTGGTAATGGTGCAGTTGCCAACGTTGAACTTAAAGGTACGAAAGGTCACCAAAGTGGCTGGCTCGTTATCGCTGTTGGTTATGGTATGGGGGTTATGATCCCAGCCTTGATGTTCGGTAACGTTTCTGGTAACCACATCAACCCAGCTTTCACTCTTGGACTTGCTGTTAGCGGACTTTTTTCTTGGGATCAAGTACCGTTTTACATCCTTGCGCAAGTTTTGGGGGCAATTTTTGGTCAAGCTTTGGTTGTAGCGACTCACCGTCCATACTACTTGAAAACAGAAAACCCAAACAATATCTTGGGTACCTTCTCAACGATTTCAAGCATCGACCACGGTACAAAAGAATCACGTTTCGCAGCAACGGTTAACGGTTTCCTAAATGAGTTTGTAGGTTCATTTGTTCTTTTCTTTGCAGCGCTTGGTTTGACTAAAAACTTCTTCGGTGCTGAGGTTCTTCAATACATGAAACAAATGGCTACTCAAGCTGGTCAAACTGTTGACTTAAGTGAATTGGCAGTGAAAGCTCAAGTAGCTCCACATACAGCTGCTGGGATCTCAGTTGCACACTTGGCACTTGGTTTCCTAGTGCTGGCTTTGGTAGCTTCACTTGGTGGACCTACTGGACCTGGTTTGAACCCAGCTCGTGACTTCGGACCACGTCTTCTTCACGAACTCCTTCCAAAATCAGTTCTTGGTCAACACAAGGGTGATTCAAAATGGTGGTATGCATGGGTTCCAGTTGTAGCTCCAATTGCAGCGGGTATTGCAGCAGTAGCACTATTCAAACTACTTTACCTATAAGAAACGAAACTGGGGAATCCCAGTTTTTTTATCGGAAATTTTTGTAAAAAATTCTAGAATTTAAGTGGAATAGCTTGTAAAAAGTCCTAAAATCCTTTAAAATAAAAGAGTTGGAGGAAGCTATGAATGCAAATCAAATGATACAAATTATTCCGACTTTGAAGGTCAATAATCGAAAATTAAATGAAAAATTTTACATTGAAACTCTTGGGATGAAGCCCTTATTAGAAGAATCTGCCTTCCTTTCACTTGGTGACCAATCAGGTATTGAGAAGTTGATTCTCGAAGAGGCTCCCAGTATGCGAACTCGGAGAGTTGAAGGGCTTAAGAAACTAGCTAGACTCTTGATCAAAGTAGAAAATCCTTCAGAAATAGAGGCTCTTCTCTATCAGATGGAGTCCCTTCCTCGCCTGCTTAAAGGAAGCCGTGGTTATGCTTTTGAGATTGTTTCTCCTGAACAGGATGTGATTCTTGTTCATGCGGAAAATGATATAAGAGATTTGGTTCCACTGGAAACTGTTCCTGAATTTTCTTCAAATACAGGTATAAAATACTTGAGTCAATTTGAGATTTCTATGGAGTTGCGTTTTCCTGAGGGAATGGAGAGTTTGCTTGATCCAGAAGTGGTAGCTAAGGTAATTAGCTTTACCAAAGGGGAAGGTCCAGATTTGACTGTTGAAAACAATGTCACCTGGGACTTGTCTATGCTGAAATTTTTGGTAAAGGATCTAGATTTAACTAGTCTTCGTCAGAAATTTGAAAAGACAGGCTATTTTGTTCCCAAGTCTGAAAAATTCTTCCTTGGTAAAGACACCAATAATATCGAATTGTGGTTTGAAGAAGCATGAAGTGGACAAAAATTCTAAGAAAAATAGAAGAACAAATCGAGGCAGGGGTCTATCCCGGGGCCTCTTTTGCGTATTTTAAGGATGGAGAATGGAGAGAATCTTACCTAGGATTGAGTGATCCTGAGAGAGGTTTACAGACAGAGTCAGGGCTAGTCTATGACCTAGCCAGTGTGAGTAAGGTTGTGGGAGTTGGGACGATCTACACCTTCTTGTGGCAGCAGGGCACATTAGATATTGATCGACCAGTGACGGATTTTTTACCTGAGTGTGATTACTCAGATATCACTATCCGTCAACTTTTGACCCACGCAACAGACCTGGACCCCTTTATTCCTAATCGAGACAGGTTAGGTGCAGAGGAACTGAGAAAAGCCATGTTTCACCTCAACAGACGAAGTCAGACAGCCTTCCTATACTCGGACGTGCACTTTTTACTCCTGGGCTTTCTTTTGGAAAAAATCTTTGACCAAGACTTGGATCAGATTATAGAAGAACAAGTTTTGAACCCATGGGGGATGAAGGAAACAGTGTTTGGCCCCGTTGAGTTTGCTGTACCAACAGTGAGAGGAGTGGAGGCAGGCAGTATTCACGATCCCAAAGCTCGTCTTTTGGGCAAACATGCTGGAAGTGCTGGTTTATTTTCAACTGTTAAGGATTTGCAAAACTTTCTGGATCATTACTTGAAAGATGATTTTGCAGCAGATTTGAGCCGCAATTTTTCTCCCTTAGATGATAAGGAGCGTTCGTTAGCTTGGAATATGGAGGGGGCCTGGCTCGACCATACGGGCTATACAGGTACCTTCATCATGTGGAACCGAGAGAAACAGGAAGCCGCTATCTTTTTATCCAATCGAACGTATGAGAAGGATGAGCGTGCCCAGTGGATAATCGATCGAAACCAAGTCATGGATATGATTCGTAGGGAAGAGTAGGGAGCAAGCATGTCAAAAACCGTAAAAGGAACGCTATTTACAGTAGTGGCAGGCATTGCTTGGGGCTTGTCTGGAACCAGTGGCCAATACCTGATGGCACACGGGATTTCCGCTTTAGTCTTGACCAATCTGCGGCTTATCATTGCAGGATTGGCACTGGTTTTCTTATCCTATGTAACTGCAAGGGATAAACTCCTAGCTTTTTTAAAAGACAGAAAAAGCTTACTCTCTCTACTGCTATTTGCCTTGTTTGGACTTTTCTTAAACCAGTTTGCCTATCTTTCTGCCATTCAGGAAACCAATGCTGGAACGGCTACGGTTCTCCAGTATGTATGCCCTGTTGGAATCTTGATTTATACTTGTATCAAGGACAAGGTGGCACCGACTCTGGCTGAGATTGTTTCGATTGTTTTAGCAATCGGAGGGACTTTTCTTATCGCGACTCATGGGGAACTTGACCAGTTGTCGGTCACACCTGCGGGTCTTTTCTGGGGGCTCTTTTCTGCCTTGACCTACGCCCTTTATATCATTCTTCCTATCACTTTGATTAAGAAATGGGGAAGCATGTTGGTGATTGGTGTGGGCATGGTTATTTCTGGAGTGGTGGCTATTCCCTTCACAGGGGTTTTGCAGGCCAGTATACCGACCAGCTTGGATTTTCTTTTTGCATTTGCTGGCATTATCATCATTGGCACGGTCTTTGCCTATACAGCTTTCCTAAAAGGAGCTAGTATGATAGGCCCTGTTAAGTCCAGTTTATTGGCTTCCATAGAGCCCATCTCTGCTGTTTTCTTTGCCTTTCTGATTATGAAGGAACAATTCTACGCGATTGATTTTGTCGGTATGGCTATGATTTTACTTGCGGTAGCCATCATTTCTTTGAAAGATTTGTTGATAGAAAATAAACGGAAGGTTGAATGAGAAACTAGTTACTCGTAAAAAGTGGTTGGTTTAAATATCCTATCTAAATATTGATTACGGCTAAGGAATGGGAGTGGAATTTTATAAAATTTTAAGTTTCTTTTCTTACAATAAACCAATCTTTAACTGCTAGGCTAGAAGGAGAAGATATGAAAATTTTACAAAGCATTCACCCAACTAAGCCCCTGCGCTACTTGAGATGGTTTGACATTCTGATTATTACAGTTTTAATGTTTGGTCAGTTTATCATTCGGTCAACGGAGCTCTTTTTAGCAAGTATGTTTCCGACAGGTCTTTCAACTACAATGGATACAGCAAGTAATACTGTCAGCGAGGGAGTAGGCTATTTGAGCAACTTCACCCTGCAAGTGATACTTCTTACCTTAGCCTTGCTTTACCTTTTGATCCGGAATTATGATTTCAAACAACTTCCCATTCGTTGGACCTGGTCCCTTCTCTTTTGGGTTCCTTTTATATTTGCCATTGTGGGATTGTTTGGAGACCTGGTGACGACACTAACTGGTGAATACAATTACTTAAATCCATTTCTTTTTGCCCACATAGATCCCATGGAAGTTATACGGAAATTCCTAGCGCTTAGTCCCATGGCAATTGCCTACGCCTTGCTAAATGGCTTCTATGAAGAGTTTTTCTTTCTAGGGTTGTTGACCTCAGTGAAAGAAAAGCACAAGTGGCGGGTTTTGTTTTATTCTACCCTCATTCGGATTTCTTTTCACACTTATCAAGGATTGGTGTGGGCACTGGTTATTGGTGTAGTTTATGGTTTATTCTATTATTTTCTATACAAGTATAAGGTTAAAAATCTTTTGCCATTTTTCCTTATGCATGCTCTGGTAGACATGTTTGGTTCTAGCCTCCTGTATCTCTTGATTGCGTGGGGAAGGTAAGAATCAGAAAAATCCACTCAACTGAGTGGATTTTGTCTATATAGATGACTAGTCTTTGTTTTCGTATGGTAAGATCAGGTTTAAGATGATACCTGTCATAGCTGATAGGGCAGTACCTGAAAGGGTAACTGGTCCTACTTTGAGGATGGCTCCACCAAGCCCAAGAACCAACATAGCACTAGCAATGATGAGGTTACGCATTTGACTGAAATCAACGCGCTCCTTGATCAAGACTTTCAAACCGTTGCTGGCGATAACTCCGTAGAGAAGGATGGACATCCCACCAAGTACAGCACTAGGGATTGTTGAGATCAAGGCAGTGAATTTACCAAGGAAACTGAGAGCAATGGCAATAAAGGCAGCGTTACGGATAACGGAGACAGAAGCGATACGAGTCATCCCGATAACTCCTGTATTTTCGCCGTAAGTCGTATTGGCTGGTCCACCGAGAAAGGCAGATACAGATGTTGCAATACCGTCACCGAGAAGTGTACGGTGAAGACCTGGCTCTTTCAGGAACTGACGTCCACAGATTTGGCTTAGGACGGTATGGTCACCGATGTGTTCTGAAATGGTTACGATAGCGATTGGCAAGATGGCGATTGTTTCAGGACCGAAGTAGAGGTTATACTCTTTGAAGGCTCCGCCTGTACTAAATGGTAAGTAGAAACCAGGGATTTCAAACCAGTTAGCTTCTAGGACTGGTGTAAAGTCAACCAAGCCAAGTGTTACTGCGAAGATGTAACCACCGATGATGGCAAAGAGGAAAGGAATGATACGTAGGAAACCTTTTCCTTTTGTATTGATAAAGGCAGCAATCAAGAAAGTTACGACAGCTACAAGTGCATTTTTCCAATTTCCATCTGCTACAAGTCCAGCGTTCGTAACAGCTGAATTTGCCAGTCCAAGACCGATAACGATGATCATGGGTCCGATAATGATTGGTGGTAAGAGTTTATCGATCCATTTTGTACCTGCAAAACGAACACTTGCAGCCACAAGAACATAAACCAAACCAGTCAAGATAACCCCAGTTTGAGCGGCCGATACATCGCCACCCATCTCTTTCATAGCTAGAGACATGGCCGTGATAAAGGCGAAGGATGATCCGAGATAGACTGGAACTTTAAAACCAGTCGAAATCATGTAGATGAGTGTCCCAACGCCTGATGCAAAAAGGGCAACAGATACGGGCATTCCCAAAATTAGGGGAACGAGAATGGTTGCACCAAACATGGCAAAAACGTGCTGGAAGCTTAGAAGAATGCCTTTACCAGCTGAAGGACGTTGGTCAACGTCTAGTAACAAGTCAACAGTTGATTCCTGTTTCATAAAAACCTCACTTTTGGGCACCAAAAAAGAGCCCATTATTTTACAGCAATAGGCTCTCAGAGTAAGACTTCTTTAAAAAAACTATTCCATTCTTAAAGAATTTCATATACTGCGTCTTTGTCACCTCACGGGATGACATTAAAAACCTTTGCTTAGGATAGTATAGCAGAAAAAAATGATTTTGTAAATCATTTTTTCCCGAGCTAAGAAATGTAAGAGCGAGGCGAACTTTGTAAATATTTTTTTACAAAAAAATTTAAAGCGGGCGTTTGTTTGGCATGCCAGCCTTTCTAGGATACTTGTTTGGGGTCTCTTTTTTCTTTTCTACCACAGTGATGTAACGTGGATCTCCATTTGGTAGGGCGTAACTGAGATTATCTTCGACCTTACTAAAGAGGAGATTGAGGGCATTCTTGGCTTCTAGCAATTCCTCGGGGGCATTACTGGCCTTGAGTGCCAAGAGTTTTCCGCCAACTTTAAGGTAGGGAATGGTCAGTTCAGACAAGACCTGCATACGGGCAACAGCACGGGCAGTTACCACATCAAACTGAGCACGGAAGTTTTTGTCTTGGGCAAAGTCTTCTGCCCGTCCATGGTAGAAGTGAACTCCGCCCAACCCCAGCTCCTGAGCCAATAGTTGGAGGAAGTTGATGCGCTTATTTAGCGAATCAATGATAGTCACATCTAACTGAGGATAGAGGATTTTCATAGGAAGACTAGGAAATCCTGCCCCAGCCCCGATATCAAGAAGTTTGATACTTTCATTTGAAATCAAGCCTTGTAGGATGGGGGCAATCGAATCATAAAAGTGTTTAAGGTAAACTTCTTCTTTGTCTGTAATAGCGGTCAGGTTAATCTTTTCATTCCACTCAACTAAGAGTTCAAAATACCGTTCAAATTGTTCTTTTTGCTGGTCTGAGAGTGGAAAATTTTGCTCCGCTAGCAAGTCGTAAAATGTTTCTGGTTTCATAGTCATTTCCTTCTCTAGTATCATCTTATTTTACCATATTCATTAAAATTTTGATATACTGGTATTAATCTAAAAGCAGAAAGGAATAAGATTATGACTTGGATTATTCTTGGAGTTTTGGCTCTAATTGTTATTTTTGTGATTGTTAGCTATAACGGTTTGGTAAAAAATCGTATGCAAACCAAGGAGGCTTGGAGCCAGATCGATGTTCAGTTGAAGCGTCGTAATGATCTCCTCCCTAACTTGATTGAAACAGTCAAAGGCTATGCCAAATATGAGGGTTCTACCTTGGAAAAAGTGACAGAACTTCGTAGACAAGTAGCCGCAGCAACTTCGCCAGCTGAAGCTATGAAGGCCAGTGATGCCCTTACCCGCCAGATTTCTGGTATCTTCGCAGTAGCAGAGAATTACCCAGACTTGAAAGCTAGTGCTAACTTTATCAAATTGCAAGAAGAGTTGACCAATACAGAAAATAAAATTTCTTACTCACGCCAACTCTACAACAGTGTGGTCAGCAACTACAATGTAAAACTTGAAAGCTTCCCAAGTAACATCATCGCAGGACTATTTGGCTTTAAAGCTGCAGACTTCCTTCAAACACCTGAAGAGGAAAAGGCAGTTCCTAAAGTTGACTTTAGTGGTTTAGGTGACTAAGATGTTGTTTGATCAAATTGCGAGCAATAAACGAAAAACCTGGATTTTATTACTGTTTTTCTTCCTACTCTTGGCCTTGGTTGGTTATGCGGTTGGCTATCTCTTTATGCGTTCAGGTCTTGGCGGCATGATTATTGCCTTGATCATCGGCCTTATCTACGCTTTAACCATGATCTTTCAATCGACAGAGATTGTCATGTCTATGAATGGGGCGCGTGAGGTTGATGAGCAAACAGCACCAGACCTCTACCATGTAGTGGAAGATATGGCTATGGTCGCTCAGATTCCCATGCCGCGTGTTTTCATCATTGAGGATTCTTCTTTGAATGCTTTTGCAACAGGTTCCAACCCGCAAAATGCAGCAGTCGCAGCCACTTCGGGTCTTCTGGCTATCATGAACCGTGAGGAGCTAGAAGCTGTTATGGGGCATGAGGTCAGTCATATCCGAAACTATGATATCCGAATTTCGACCATTGCTGTAGCGCTCGCTAGTGCCATTACCCTTCTGTCTAGTATGGCAGGTCGTATGATGTGGTGGGGAGGCGCTGGTCGCAGACGGAGCGATAATGATCGTGATGGAAATGGTTTGGAGATTATCATGCTTGTTATCTCTCTCTTAGCAATTGTTCTGGCACCTCTCGCTGCAACCTTGGTGCAATTAGCCATTTCCCGTCAGCGAGAATTTCTGGCGGATGCATCCAGTGTGGAGCTGACTCGCAATCCTCAAGGGATGATCAATGCCTTGCGCAAGTTGGATAATAGCGAGCCTATGCATCACCACGTTGATGATGCCAGCAGCGCTCTTTATATCAATGATCCCAAGAAAGCTGGCGGACTACAAAAACTATTTTACACCCACCCACCTATCTCAGAACGAATTGAGCGCTTGAAACAGATGTAAACAAAATCCAGAGAAACTTCTCTGGATTTTTGCTATGTTCAACATTTATAAATCTTGTAAATCAACAACTTCCAAACCATTTTCTGTCAAACGATAGATACTCGTACAGACCTCTTTTAAGAAGCGTCTGTCATGCGAAACAGTGATCAGACCGCCGGGATAAGAGGCAAAGAGTTTTCTGATTTCGGGTTGAGAAGTAGGAGAAAAGTTTCGTGTGGGTTCATCGAGAAGGAGAAAGTTTGGTTTGCGTAGAACTAAATCCAAAAGAAGCAGTTTTCCCTGTTGACCACCAGATAAGGAACGAATCTGGTGTTGCATCTCTGAATAACTGAAATTGAGACTGGCTAAGTGGGATTGGATTTTCTGTAGTTCCTCTTTTTGTCCAGTTTGGCTGAGGTAGTCTACTGGAGATAAATCCAATTGCAGTTTTTTATGGTAATCTTGTGGCATAAAACCAAGCGAAATCTCTCTTTTATCATTAAGAAGTTGTTGCAACTTGGCTAACAGAGTCGATTTTCCAATACCATTAGGCCCGATGATACCGATTTTTTCTTGGCCACGGACAGTGAGTTGCAACTCCTGAGCCAAAATGCGCTGGTCAATGGACAAATGTTCTTTTTCAAGTTGGATTAAGACTTTAGAAGCCGGTAATGGTTGGATATCTGAGAAGAAGAGTTGGATTTGCTCTTCTTCAAGTGGCTTTTGGGTCATGGACTGAGCTTCCTTTTCAAAGCGTTTTTCTTGAGAGAGAACATTTTTCATCTTTTTAGCCAGTAGGCGCCCAGCAACATCATTTTTAGTGTTACGTAAGGCAGTTTCTACATTTTGCTTGACGCGGCGATGCTTTTCCATGGTTTTGTCATAGGCTCTTTGGTCGTTAGCAGCTTGCTGACTTTGTCTGGCAAAATTAGCCTTTCTCTGGTCACTGTAGCGATCATAGTCTAAATGCTCTACTAGTGTTTCCGCTTCTTTACGGTGCTTGACCAGTCGCAAGTGGACAATAGTATCAGCCGTATGAGAAAGAAAGTCTTCATCATGGGAAATGAAAATAACAGTTTGCCTAATCTTTTGAATCTGACCTTTTAGCCAATCAACCGTCTCAAGGTCTAGGTCATTTGAAGGTTCATCTAAAAAAAGAATCTCAAAGGGTTTTGCTAACTCATGGATGAGTTGAACTTTCAAAGCTTCGCCCCCCGATAGACTGCCAATTTCTTGGTCGCTAGCAAAACGGTCGCTATCAAAGTGCAACTCCTCCGCCAAACGATAAAGAATGCTGTAGTCTAAATCAGCAGAATCCAAAAAGAAGTAGTCATGTAGAGTTTTCTTTTTCAGGTCCTCAGCTAGTTTTTGAGGAATGTAGGCCAGTGATTGAAGGTCAGACTGAATGTCGCCCTTGATAGTAAAATCAGGTAATGCTTCCCCCATTAAAGCTCGTAGTAAAGTCGATTTACCATTTCCTTCTTCACCAATAATAGCAACCTTTTCCCAGTCTTGGATAGTCATGGTTAGGTCAGATACAAGATCTCGTAGATCTTTGTTTTGAATGATGGTTAGATGATTGATTTTTATCATATTGTTGCCCTTTCTAGAATGTCCATAGTGCATAACAAAAAGCTCTACTTTACCTAGTAGAGCTAGTATTTTATGTCAAAAAACTCTATTCTCCTCACTGAAAATCCCATCAAACTAGTTCAGTCTAACCCTATCCAACCCAAGAGGAGCATAGCTTTCTAGTTTTTTGATTTTCAATGAGGACAAGATACTAGAAAACCTAGTATAAAAAGAGCACACAAAAAGAGACAAAAACAAGATCTACTAAATAAAGGTTCTTTATTTGATAGACTAGTTGTTCATGTCTCCCTTACCTCCGAGTATTAGTACCTCTATCCTATACCTTTCAGGAAATTTTGTCAATAGAAAACAAGTAATTTCAAGCTCTAAAAACCAAAAACAGGCCCGTAGAGAGTCAATACGTGTTTGACATGTTCGTAGTGGAACTTGTCATAGTTGCGCCAAGCGGTGCGTGCTTGGTCGTTTAGTTTTAGGCTCCCCAGTCCAATCAGAAGACTGGTGCGTTGGTAAAATTTCTCAAGGTCGATTAAGATGCTGTTGTCAAGCTTTTCCGCTTTTTTAAGTTCCTTGAGAGTGCTGTTCAGCAGTTCTTGTAGACGGAAATCATCGGCTGTACCTTGTTTGCAGCTTTGGTAGCTTTTATTTAACTCGGATAGGAGTTGGTAAGCTTCAGTGATGAGTGCTTTGTCTTCCATATGAGCATCCTCCTTGCTCTGATGCATTCTTGCCTATAGTATAGCACTAAACAGAAAATATGTCATAGTAAATATGTTAAAAACGAGATTTTAATATCAAAGTTTGGAAGGCTGAGTTATAGCCTTTTCATGGTATAATCAAGTGAGTAAATCTTTATGGAGGAAATATGAAGTTAAACATTCAAGAAATTCGTAAGCAACCTGAAGGTCTACACTTTGAACAAGCTTTAGACCTGGCAGCAGACTTACGTAAACGAAATCAAGAAATTTTAGATGTCAAAGATATCGTAGCAGTGGGAAAGGTCCAGTACGAAGACCGTATGTATTTCCTAGATTATCAGTTATCTTATACCATCGTTCTTGCTTCCAGCCGCAGTATGGAGCCAGTTGAGTTGGCAGAGTCTTATCCAGTCACAGAGGTCTTCATGGAAGGAGCGACCAACCAACTGGACCAAGAAGTTTTAGATGATGACTTGGTCTTGCCTATCGAAAATGGGGAAATTGATTTGGCTGAAAGTGTGTCAGATAATATCTTGCTAAACATTCCAATCAAAGTCTTAACAGCAGAAGAAGAAGCTGGTCAAGGTTTTGTGTCTGGAAATGACTGGCAAATCATGACTGAGGAAGAATACCAAGCCCAACAAGCAGTCAAGAAAGAAGAAAACAGTCCATTTGCAGGCTTGCAAGGACTATTTGACGGAGACGAGTAGATGGTTTTATCCAAGAAACGTGCCCGTCATGTCATAGAGGAAATTATCGCCCTTTTTCCAGATGCTAAGCCTAGTCTTGATTTTACCAATCATTTTGAACTACTGGTTGCAGTGATGCTGTCAGCCCAGACGACAGATGCAGCGGTTAATAAGGCCACACCAGGTCTCTTTGCAGCCTTTCCAACGCCACAAGCCATGTCTGTAGCGACAGAGAGTGAAATTGCTTCACACATTTCCCGTCTGGGACTGTATCGAAATAAGGCTAAATTCCTTAAAAAATGTGCCCAGCAGTTACTAGACGATTTTAATGGTCAAGTGCCTCAGACTCGAGAGGAATTAGAAAGCCTAGCAGGTGTTGGACGCAAAACAGCCAACGTAGTCATGAGTGTGGGCTTTGGAATTCCAGCCTTTGCAGTTGATACTCATGTTGAGCGTATCTGTAAGCATCACGATATCGTTAAAAAATCAGCTACGCCCCTCGAAGTAGAAAAACGTGTCATGGATGTTCTGCCTCCAGAGAAATGGTTGGCAGCCCATCAGGCTATGATTTACTTTGGACGGGCTATCTGCCACCCAAAGAACCCAGAATGCGATCACTATCCACAATTATATGATTTTAGTTCGTTATAAGATGAAAATTTTATGTTTTTTTCTTGCATTGATCCTTTCTTTGTGATATAGTAATAACAATAAAATATTCCTTTAAACCTGTCCCGTGAGGCAGGCAAGGAGTCGGATCAATAGATAGCAGAAGTCTATACTCTTTACAGTAGAGCTGGCTTGGCTATACATTCTGAAGTCTCCTTGTTAAGGAGACTTTTCTTTTTGGAGGTTTGTCATGAGGACAAAAGAAGTTGTAGACGAATTGACCGTCAAACGAGCGATTACTCGGATTACCTACGAGATTATTGAGCGAAACAAAGATTTGAATAAAATCGTTTTGGCTGGTATTAAAACGCGAGGTGTCTTTATTGCTCGCCGTATCCAAGAACGTTTGGAACAGTTAGAATCTCTTTCAGTTCCAGTGGTAGAACTGGATACCAAGCCTTTCCGTGACGATGTCAAAAGTGGAGAAGATACCTCTGTAATCTCTGTTGATGTGACAGATCGGGAAGTCATCTTGGTGGACGATGTGCTCTATACAGGTCGTACTATTCGTGCAGCTATTGACAACATCGTCAGCCATGGTCGCCCTGCTCGTGTGAGTTTGGCAGTCTTGGTTGATCGTGGCCACAGAGAACTTCCAATCCGTCCGGACTATGTTGGAAAAAACATCCCAACCAGTCGTTCTGAAGAAATTATCGTAGAGATGACAGAACTAGATGGACAAGACAGAGTACTAATCACAGAACAAGCCTAAAACACTAAAAGGAGTAAAAAAATGTCAGAAAATCAACAAGCTTTGCAACATGTCGTTTCTATGGAAGACCTTACTGTAGAACAAGTAATGAAATTGATTAAACGAGGAATCGAATTTAAAAACGGAGCGAGTGCTTCTTATGAGGAACAACATATCGTTTCCAACCTTTTCTTTGAAAGTTCAACTCGTACCCACAAATCCTTTGAGGTAGCAGAACTGAAACTTGGACTTGATCTTTTGGATTTCGATGTGAAGACCAGTTCAGTGAATAAGGGTGAAACACTCTATGACACGATCTTGACGCTGTCTGCGCTAGGAGTGGATGCCTGTGTTATTCGTCACCCAGAGGTGGACTACTACAGAGAATTGATTGCTAGCCCGACCATCACAACTTCGATTATCAACGGTGGGGACGGTTCAGGGCAACACCCTAGCCAAAGTTTGCTTGATTTGATGACAATTTATGAAGAATTTGGACATTTTGAAGGTCTTAAGGTGGCAATCGCTGGCGACCTAAACCACTCACGGGTAGCTAAGTCTAATATGCAAATCCTTAAACGCTTGGGAGCGGAGCTTTACTTTGCAGGTCCTGAGGAATGGAGAAGTGAGGAGTTTGAACATTACGGTCGCTTTGTATCAATTGATGAGGTGATTGATCAAGTAGATGTTATGATGTTTCTTCGTGTGCAGCATGAACGTCATGAAATTGTGACAGGATTTTCAAAAGAAGACTATCATATTCAGCATGGTTTGACACAAGAGCGCTATGACCGCTTGAAAGAAAAAGCAATCCTCATGCACCCAGCTCCAGTCAATCGTGATGTGGAAATCGCTGATCACTTGGTAGAAGCACCGAAATCACGCATTGTTCAGCAAATGACCAACGGTGTCTTTGTCAGAATGGCAATTTTAGAATCTGTGTTGGCCTATAGAAAAGCAAAATAAGGCACAAAGCGTTAAAAGATGTCTGAGAGCATCAACGAGAGGTGAGTAGATGAAAAAACGACTTCTAGTATTAGAAGATGGTACAGTATTTGAAGGCCAGGCCTTCGGAGCAGATATTGATGTAACAGGTGAAATCGTCTTTAATACAGGGATGACCGGTTACCAAGAATCCATAACAGACCAGTCTTACAATGGACAAATCTTAACCTTTACCTATCCTTTGGTGGGAAATTATGGAATTAACCGTGACGACTACGAGTCAATCACTCCTACCTGTAAGGGAGTAGTAGTTTTTGAAGAAGCGCGTAGAGCCAGCAACTGGCGCAATCAAATGACCTTGGATGAATTTTTGAAAGCCAAGAAAATTCCAGGTATCTCAGGAATTGACACACGTGCTCTGACAAAAATTATCCGTAAGCATGGTACCATGCGTGCAACCCTTACGCATGTTGGTGATACCATGGATCATATCATAGACCAGCTCCAAGCGACAGTTCTACCGACAGATAATATCAAGCAAGTATCTACTAAGACAGCTTATCCTGCTCCTGGAGTTGGATTGAGTGTCGTATTGGTCGACTTTGGTCTCAAACACTCCATCTTACGCGAACTTTCTAAACGTAATTGTAACGTGACCGTTGTTCCATACACAACAACAGCAGAAGAAATTCTCCATCTCCATCCTGACGGGGTCATGTTGTCAAACGGTCCAGGTAACCCAGAAGATGTTCCCCAGGCACTCGATATGATTCGTGGTGTGCAAGGGGAAATTCCTATCTTTGGTATCTGTATGGGTCACCAACTTTTTGCTATGGCAAATGGAGCCAAGACCTACAAGATGAAGTTTGGTCATCGTGGATTTAACCACGCGGTGCGTGAGATTGCAACAGGCCGAGTAGACTTTACTAGCCAGAACCATGGTTATGCGGTTAGCCGTGAGGATTTGCCAGAGCATTTGATTATTACCCACGAAGAAATCAATGACAAGTCAGTTGAAGGTGTGCGTCACAGATACCAACCAGGTTTCTCTGTGCAATTCCACCCAGATGCAGCTCCAGGACCGCACGATGCAAGCTATCTCTTTGATGAATTTATCGAAATGATGGAGTCGTTTAAATCTGCTAATCGCTGATATAGGAAACTCTGTCAGAGGCTTGTCGAATAAAAAGGCAAGTCCTTTCTTTTAGTTGAGCAATGAGATGCTGAAAATTTTTACACTCGATTTATTATTGAAAAATCATCGGAGAATTTATTTAATGTCGCCCTGTGAGGCGACGAATAGAAAGGAGAAGGGTGGTCCGTATTTGCTGAACTGAATACGGGCTACGGACGGTGCTAAAAAGATAGTTATTCCTAGAACTTATAGTTCTTCGTCATAACTCCTATTTTAGCTTTGTCCGCTTGACGCCCTTAATATCTTATAAATGCCTAAACGTACTGATATTCAAAAAATTATGGTGATTGGTTCTGGTCCGATTATTATTGGTCAGGCTGCTGAGTTTGACTACGCTGGGACCCAGGCCTGCTTGTCTTTGAAAGAGGAAGGTTATGAAGTTGTCTTGGTAAACTCAAACCCTGCAACCATCATGACGGATAAGGAGATTGCGGACAAGGTCTACATCGAGCCGATTACACTTGAGTTTGTGACACGTATTCTCCGTAAGGAACGTCCAGATGCCTTGCTGCCTACTCTCGGTGGTCAGACAGGGCTCAATATGGCTATGGAATTGTCTAAAAATGGCATCTTAGATGAGCTTGGAGTAGAGCTTCTGGGTACTAAACTATCTGCCATTGACCAAGCTGAGGACCGTGATCTCTTTAAACAATTGATGGAAGAGCTTGAGCAGCCAATTCCAGAATCTGAAATTGTCAACACAGTGGAGGAAGCTGTTGCTTTTGCGGCATCAATCGGCTATCCAGTCATTGTCCGTCCAGCCTTTACCCTAGGTGGTACTGGTGGTGGTATGTGTGCCAACGAGGAAGAACTACGTGAAATCGCTGAAAATGGGTTGAAATTGTCACCTGTTACCCAATGTTTGATTGAACGTTCGATTGCAGGCTTCAAGGAAATCGAGTACGAAGTCATGCGCGATTCAGCTGACAATGCCCTCGTTGTTTGTAACATGGAAAACTTTGACCCAGTGGGGATTCATACAGGGGATTCTATCGTATTTGCTCCTGCGCAAACCATGTCAGACTATGAAAACCAAATGCTACGTGACGCGAGCTTGAGCATTATCCGCGCTCTCAAGATTGAAGGTGGATGTAACGTTCAGCTGGCCCTTGATCCCCATAGCTTCAAGTACTATGTTATCGAAGTAAACCCGCGTGTATCGCGTTCGTCAGCCCTTGCTTCTAAGGCGACGGGTTATCCGATTGCTAAATTGGCAGCTAAGATTGCCGTCGGTTTGACCCTAGATGAGGTCATCAATCCAGTTACAGGTTCAACCTACGCCATGTTTGAACCAGCCCTGGACTATGTGGTTGCCAAGATTCCTCGTTTCCCATTCGACAAGTTTGAAAAGGGTGAGCGCCGTCTTGGTACCCAGATGAAAGCGACTGGGGAAGTCATGGCTATCGGTCGCAACATTGAGGAATCTCTTCTAAAAGCCTGTCGCTCACTTGAAATTGGGGTTCACCACAATGAAATGCCTGAACTTGCAACCGTTTCTGATGATGCCTTGATTGAAAAAGTTGTCAAAGCCCAAGATGATCGTCTCTTCTACGTATCAGAGGCCATTCGCCGTGGCTACACACCAGAAGAAATTGCTGAATTGACTAAGATTGATATCTTTTATCTAGATAAACTCTTGCACATCTTTGAAATTGAGCAAGAATTGGGTGCCCATCCACAAGATCTAGAAGTCTTGAAAACTGCCAAAATCAATGGTTTCTCAGACCGTAAGATTGCTGAACTCTGGGAAACGACAGCTGGCCAGGTTCGCCACCTTCGCTTGGAAAACAAGATTGTCCCAGTTTACAAGATGGTCGATACCTGTGCGGCGGAGTTTGACTCTGAAACACCATACTTTTATTCAACCTATGGATGGGAAAATGAGTCTATCAAATCTGAAAAGGAATCCGTTCTTGTCCTAGGTTCTGGTCCAATCCGTATCGGGCAAGGAGTTGAGTTTGACTACGCAACCGTTCACTCTGTTAAGGCTATCCAAGCAGCTGGTTACGAAGCCATCATCATGAACTCAAACCCAGAGACCGTTTCTACGGACTTCTCTGTATCTGATAAGCTCTACTTTGAGCCATTAACTTTTGAAGATGTCATGAATGTCATTGATCTTGAGCAACCAAAAGGCGTTATCGTTCAGTTCGGTGGTCAAACAGCTATCAACCTTGCCGAGCCATTGGCCAAAGCAGGTGTGACCATTCTTGGAACTCAAGTCGCTGACCTAGACCGAGCTGAAGACCGTGACCTATTTGAGCAAGCCCTTAAAGACTTGGATATTCCACAGCCACCAGGACAAACAGCAACTAATGAAGAAGAAGCTGTGCTTGCAGCTCGCAAAATTGGTTTCCCAGTTCTCGTTCGTCCTTCTTATGTCTTGGGTGGACGCGCTATGGAAATCGTGGAAAATGAGGAAGACCTTCGCTCTTACATGCGTACCGCTGTTAAGGCTAGTCCAGACCACCCAGTTCTTGTTGACTCTTACATCGTTGGGCAAGAGTGTGAAGTTGATGCCATCTCAGATGGAGAAAATGTTCTCATCCCTGGTATCATGGAACATATCGAACGTGCCGGTGTCCACTCAGGTGACTCAATGGCTGTCTATCCTCCACAAACCTTGTCGCAAAAGGTGCAAGAAACAATCGCTGACTATACTAAACGCCTAGCAATCGGTCTTAACTGTCTTGGCATGATGAATATCCAGTTTGTCATCAAGGATGAAAAAGTCTATGTTATTGAGGTCAATCCACGTGCCAGCCGTACGGTTCCATTCCTTTCTAAGGTAACTAATATTCCTATGGCTCAGGTAGCGACTAAGCTCATTCTTGGGCAAAGTCTTGAAGAACTTGGCTACCAAGATGGACTTTACCCTGAAAGTACACGCGTTCATATCAAGGCACCAGTCTTCTCCTTCACCAAGTTAGCTAAGGTAGATAGCTTACTCGGTCCTGAAATGAAGTCAACAGGGGAAGTCATGGGATCTGATGCAACTCTAGAAAAAGCCCTCTATAAAGCCTTTGAAGCTTCTTACCTCCATTTGCCAACCTTTGGAAATGTAGTCTTTACCATAGCAGATGATGCCAAAGAAGAAGCCTTGGCCTTGGCTCGCCGTTTCCAAAATATCGGTTATGGTATTCTCGCGACAGAAGGGACAGCATCTTTCTTTGCCAGTCATGGACTGCATGCTCAACCTGTTGGTAAGATTGGTGATGATGAGAAGGATATCCCAAGCTTTGTCCGCAAAGGGAAAATTCAAGCGATCATCAATACTGTCGGAACCAAACGAACTGCTGACGAAGATGGTGAGCAAATTCGCCGTTCAGCCATTGAACACGGTGTGCCACTCTTTACAGCCCTAGACACAGCAGATGCCATGCTCAAGGTATTAGAAAGTCGCAGTTTTGTCACAGAAGCGATCTAGTTGAGAAATATTTTTCACAGTTTTAAAGCCAGCGTCAAAAAACGCTGGCTTTTACAATACTGATATTGCCTATTTCAACTATCATTTGTTTTCTTAGGAATCATTCTAAAATGTGATATAATAAGGGTGAATTGGAAATAGGTAAACTATTTTCACCATTCTTTCAAAAAAATATTCTATTAAGAAATATGTAAAGACAGATTAGAAAGTGGGAAATCCCTATGTCCTCTTATGAAAAAGTCTCTCTTTCTGAGATCAATCAATCTATTGAGACTCCAAATAACAATCATTTTTGGCAAAATCTAAAAGCATTCTTAGGACCTGGTGCACTTGTGGCAGTTGGCTACATGGATCCTGGAAACTGGATCACCAGTGTGGTTGGTGGTGCCTCCTACAAGTACAGCCTTTTATTTGTTATTTTAATTTCATCCATCATTGCTATGCAGCTACAACAGATGGCTGGGAAGCTCGGTATCGTGACTAGGATGGACCTAGCGCAGGCCACAGCTCATCATGCTCCCAAGTGGCTTCGCTATAGTTTGTGGGTGATTTTAGAATTAGCTTTAATGGCGACAGACTTGGCTGAGGTTCTAGGTTCAGCGATTGCCTTAAATCTTTTGTTTAAAATACCGATTATGATTGCTATCCTCTTAACCGTTTTAGATGTGTTTCTTTTGTTGTTGTTGATGAAATTTGGTTTCAAAAAAATTGAAGCTATTGTTACGACCCTTATTTTAACCATATTAGCCATCTTTACCTATCTTGTGGCCTTATCCAATCCAAGTATCCAGGGGATCATTGGTGGTTATTTGCCAACTTCAACTTTATTTGAAACACCGTTACCGGGTCATGAAAGTCAATTGACCTTGGCTCTAGGGATTGTAGGAGCGACAGTCATGCCCCATAATCTCTATCTCCATTCCTCTCTATCCCAAACAAGGAAAATCAATCACAAAGATAAGAAGGATGTTCGAAAAGCCGTGCGTTTTATGACCTGGGATTCAAATCTTCAGTTGTCCCTAGCCTTTATTGTCAATTCCTTGCTGCTCATTTTAGGGGCCTCTCTCTTTTTTGGTCACGTATCTGAAATTTCAGCTTTCTCCCAAATGTACAATGCTTTACAGGATTCGACGATAGCAGGAGCGATAGCCAGCTCAACTCTGTCAACTTTATTTGCTCTAGCTCTCCTAGCAAGTGGCCAGAATTCGACCATTACAGGTACCTTGACAGGACAGATTGTCATGGAAGGTTTCTTACATCTAAGATTGCCTCAGTGGCTTATCCGTATCGGTACCCGTATTTTTGCCTTGCTACCTGTGATTATAGTCGCCGTTTCATTTGGGCATCAAGAAAAAACCTTGGATCAGTTATTGGTCTATTCACAGGTTTTTCTTTCAATCGCTCTTCCGTTTTCAATTTTCCCCTTGATTTATCTAACCTCTAAAAAGTCACTGATGGGAGAATTCACCAATGCCAAGTGGAACACAATCCTAGGATACGCAGTTTCCATTATCTTAACTATTCTCAATATCAAACTTCTTTTTGATATTTTTTAAACTTGTTCAAATTAGTTTTCGGCACTAGCTTGAAGCTTGATATTGAGAAAGTAGTAGTGGTTGGTTCATAAAAATAAGTACAAAAAAAGAACAGATGAAACTGTTCTTTTTATGATTATTTGAGACCGTATTTTTTGTTGAAACGATCCACACGTCCATCTGCTTGAGTGAACTTTTGACGTCCAGTGTAGAATGGGTGTGAGTCTGATGAAATTTCCACACGGATCAATGGATAAGTTTCGCCTTCGAACTCAACAGTTTCGTTAGAGCGTTTAGTTGAACCGCTAAGGAATTTGTAACCAGTAGTTGTGTCCATGAAGACAACTGGGCGATATTCTGGATGGATATCTTTTTTCATTTTGCAATATTTCCTTTCTGCCATGGTCTCTTTGCGAGCCATAGATTGTTACCTTACTAGTCTATCAGATTCTGAAAAGTTTGGCAAGTATTTTATCAGTTTTTAAGCAAGTTTTTTAATTTTTGGTAGATGATTTCGTTTTCTTCTAGACTATAGGAATTGGCGCCACTGGCTAATGGATGTCCTCCTCCGTCGTGTTCTTTGGCAATTTCATTGATAGGGGTGATTTTACTGCGCATACGCACACGGAAGTGACCATCAGCTTGTTCAACAAAGATAGCCCAAGCCTTAACGGTATCGATTCGACCAGGTGCCCCAACAATCGCTGCTGTTTCAGCATCCGTAACCTTATATTTTTCCAAGATGTCTTGAGTAAGCAGAACGCGTGCAGCTCCATTCTCATCAACTTCCAAATGATCATAGACAAATCCTTGCAGTTTTGCAATCTTGAAGCTCATGGTATCCATTTGACGAGACAGTCCAGCAAAGTCAAAATCAATTTCTCGGAGCTGGCCAGCTATTCTAAAGGTACGGGCACTAGTTGAAGGGTAGAGAAAACGCCCTGTGTCTCCAACAATTCCTGCATAGAGAAGTCGTGCCGCTTCGCTAGACAAAGTTAGTTGGTTTTCTTGAGCAAATAGAGCAATCATCTCACTGGCACTGCTTGAACTTGTATCCACCCAAGATAGGTCGCCATAAACATCATCATTAGGATGGTGATCGATTTTGATGGTGAAAGCAGCTTGTTCGTAGCGTTTATCATCGATACGAGGACGATTTGCTGTATCACAAATAATAGCAAGGGCTCCTTGGTAGTCACTATCTTGAACAGTATCCATTTCTGCCATCCAAGTCAAAGTCGGTTCATTAAAACCGACTGCTTTGATGGTCTTTTCAGGAAAATGGTGTGTGAGAAGAGCTTTTAAACCTACCTGACTCCCTAAGGCATCTGGATCTGGTTTCATATGACGATGAATGATAATGGTATCGTATTCTTTGATTTTCTCTAAAATTTGCTGGCAAATTTCCATAAACAACCTCAATTCTTTCTCATTTCATTGTAGCACAAGAATTTTTATTTTTAAAATGAAAAAGATATGATATAATGGAGAAGGATAAATTGAGGAGGACGATATGGCATTAGCAAAAATTGTATTTGCCAGTATGACCGGTAATACCGAAGAAATTGCAGATATTGTTGCAGACAAATTGCGTGAATTAGGCTTGGATGTCGATGTTGATGAATGTACGACTGTTGACGCTTCAGACTTCTTGGAAGCGGATATCGCAATCGTTGCAACCTATACTTACGGAGATGGAGAATTGCCAGATGAGATGATGGACTTCTACGAAGACCTAGCAGATCTCAACTTGAACGGTAAAATCTATGGGGTTGTTGGATCAGGTGATACCTTCTACGACGAATTCTGTAAGGCTGTCGATGACTTTGATCGCGTTTTTGTAGCGACAGGAGCAGAAAAAGGTTCAGAGTGTGTTAAAGTTGATCTTTCTGCTGAAGAAGAAGATATCGAACGCTTGGAACAATTCGCAGAAGAATTGGCTGCAAAAGTAGGATAAGAATCAAACTGCGCTGACTGGAAGGAGTCGATGCAGTTTTTTTATTAGTTATTTTGGGATTTTACTAGCCTATTTGGTGCCTTTTTGATACAATAATTCAAATAAAGGAGGACACTGTATGAATTTAGATGTTATTCGGCAAGAAATTGATCAAATTGACGATCAAATCGTCAAGCTCCTAGAAGAACGGATGCACCTAGTTGAAGGGGTTGTCACTTATAAGAAAGCATCTGGTAAGCCAATCTTAGATTCTAAGAGAGAAGAAGTTATTTTTGAAAAAGTCAAAAATCGAGTAGAAGATAAGCGCTATCAAGAAACCATTGTTGCGACTTTTTCAGATATTCTCAAACGTTCGCGTGATTATCAGGATCAAAACATTAAATGAAAAAAGAACAATTCTATCCGCTAGGGATTTTTCTGGCTGCTATGTTGGGAGGTCTTGTCCGCTATCTGGTTTCCACTTGGTTACCAGCCAGCCCAGACTTTCCTTGGGGCACCCTCCTTGTCAACTATCTGGGCATTTTCTGCTTGGTCTATCTGGTGAAAGGCTATTTGATTTATAAGGGAACTAGTAAGGGCTTGGTTTTAGCTCTTGGTACAGGATTTTGTGGTGGTTTAACAACTTTTTCTAGTCTGCTCTTGGATGCTGTGAAATTGCTCGATACCCAGCGTTATCTTAGTTTGGGCATCTACCTACTTTTGAGTATTGGCGGAGGCCTGCTCTTGGCTTATGTTCTAGGGAGGAAGAAATGGTAATCGTCTATCTTGCAATCGCCTGTGGCTTTGGAGCCCTAGTGCGGTACTTCTTTTCCCGATATAATCAATCCTCAAAATTGCCCCTAGGAACTCTCATAGCCAATATTCTTGGTTGTTTTTTGATTGGCTTGCTCTACAATTATGTGGAGTCTAAGGAAGTTTATACTATCCTAGCGACAGGTTTCTGTGGTGGGTTGACGACCTTTTCAACCTTGAATGACGAGCTGCAAAGACTATTAAGTGACAAGAAGGTATTTTATAGCTATTTTCTCTTAACTTATATAGGCGGTTTTCTAGCGATTTTTTTAGGAATTCTGCTATAAATTTCTTTACTTTTAGGTGGAAATTTGGTAAACTGTATCTTGTGTGTAATGGACGCACAAAAATACAGTTTATCCGCTGAGGAAGGTTCCTCAAGATTGACAAAGATAGGAGAATAAAATGAATCCATTAATCCAAAGCTTGACTGAAGGTCAACTTCGTACAGATATCCCATCATTCCGTCCTGGTGACACTGTTCGTGTACACGCGAAAGTTGTCGAAGGAAACCGTGAACGTATCCAGATTTTTGAAGGTGTTGTTATCGCACGTAAAGGTGCTGGCATCTCAGAAAACTACACAGTTCGTAAAATCTCTAACGGTGTAGGTGTTGAGCGTATCTTCCCAATCCACACTCCACGTGTTGAAAAGATCGAAGTTGTTCGTTACGGTAAAGTACGTCGTGCGAAATTGTACTACTTGCGTGCACTTCAAGGTAAGGCAGCTCGTATCAAAGAAATCCGTCGTTAATTCGACTAAAAAACTCTGCTTACCTAGCAGAGTTTTTCTCTAGCTCCCTTAGTTCAATGGATATAACAACTCCCTCCTAAGGAGTAGTTGCAGGTTCGATTCCTGCAGGGGGCATTTTAAGTAATGCAAAGAAAAGCAAAGAATATGCAAAGTGTTTATTTTAAGGCAATCATCACAAGTTAATTTTTAAAAATAATTTAGTATTTTTTGTTTTTTTGACCAAATCATGACCAAATTTTGACCAAAATTAAATTTTTAGAAATTAATATAAAGTAAAGTAGATCAAGAAATTGGTCTATTTTTTGTGAAACAGTATTAAGAGTTATTAAAAAATATTTTATCATTTTCACTATGAAATTGTTCTGTCCATTTAAAAATGTTGGAAGAGACTAAATAATATTTTTGGTTTATAGAACAGATATAAAGTTTTAAATATGATTACGCTTTAAAAAAATGTTGTATTTTATTGTGTTATCCCTTGACAATTTTATTTAGAAAATATATGATAAGGATAATGACAGCGGTGTCATTTTGTCTGATGTAAAAAAATTTAGTGATACATAGTAAAAAAACAATAAAAAATTTGGAGGTGTTTTATGAAGCATTTTGTTCACAATGAGGTTTTTAGTATTCGGAAACTTAAGGTTGGATTGTGCTCTGTTTTGGTAGCGGTTTCATTCTTGGGGGTACAAAGTGTTTTTGCTGATGAAGTTATTACAAGTACTTCACAGATATCTATAAATAAGCTTTCTACTTCAACCACCAATAGTTTAGAAAGCTCATCAACTAATAATTATGATAAACCTACTGGGATTGACTCTTCTACTTCACAATTAACCGATAGTAATGTTGATTCTCCTTTGATACCTAATAAAGAATATAAAGAAGATGGGGTAAATACTGGAACTTTTGAAGATGAAATGAAAGATTCTCCTCTTGTTTCTAATAGTGACCTTTCTACTTCAACTATCAAAACTTTAGAAGGTTCCTTAACTAGTAAACATGACAGTTTGACTGATTTTATTAGTACTTATTCAAAGTCA
This sequence comes from Streptococcus oralis, assembly GCF_003942585.1. GTDB lineage: Bacteria > Bacillota > Bacilli > Lactobacillales > Streptococcaceae > Streptococcus > Streptococcus oralis_BE. Next base: position 81,987 of record NZ_RJNK01000006.1, read on the forward strand.
GTTAGTTCTGAGAACGAAGTTGCAGATACCTCTAATAGTAATGAAGTGCGAGAGAGTAACACTGCCTTAGAAAAAGGAATTGAAGTTTCGGCTTTAAATGTAAAAGATTATGGTGCAGTAGGCGATGGGGTTAATGATGACAGACAAGCAATTCAAGATACAATAGATGCAGCTGCTAAAGGATTAGGTGGAGGAAAAGTATATTTTCCTGAGGGAACTTATTTAGTTAAAGAAATTGTCTTTTTGAGAAGTCATACACACATAGAAGTACATGAAAAAGCTACAATATTAAATGGTATCAATATCAAAAATCATCCTTCTATTGTATTCATGACAGGTTTATTCACTGATGATGGAGATCAAGTTGAGTGGGAACCAACCGAAGATATCAGTTACTCTGGTGGAACAATTGATATGAACGGAGCTTTGAATGAAGAGAGGACAAAAGCTAAGAATCTTCCTTTGATCAATTCTTCAGGAGCCTTTGCTATAGGAAATTCAAAAAACGTAACAATAAGTAATGTAACCTTTAAAGATAGCTATCAGGGACATGCCATTCAAATTGCAGGTTCAAAAAATGTACTAGTAGACAACTCTCGGTTTTTGGGACAAGCTCTCCCTAAGACTATGAAGGATGGTCAGATCATCAGTAAGGAGTCTATTCAAATAGAGCCATTAACCAGAAAAGGCTTTCCATATGCATTAAATGATAATGGTCAAAAATCTGAAAATGTAACAATTCAAAATTCTTATTTTGGTAAAAGTGAAAAATCAGGTGAATTAGTAACTGCAATTGGGACACATTATCAAACTGCAACAACTGAAAATCCTTCAAATATTAAAATTCTAAATAATCATTTTGATAATATGATGTATGCGGGTATTCGCTTTACAGGATTTACTGATATTTTAATAAAAGGAAATAGGTTTGATAAGAAAACTAAAGAGGAAAGTGTACACTATCGTGAAAATGGTGCTGCTTTAGTTAATGCTTATAGTTATAAAAATGTTAAAGATATATTAGATTTGAATAAACATGTGACTATTACTGGAAATGTATTTAATATTGCTGATTCTAACACTAAAGCAATACGAATTGCAAAAGATAGTGCAGATTATCTTGGAAAAGTAACTGATATTACTGTAACAAAGAATATCATTCGTAATAATTCGAAAAATACTGAACAGCCAAATATTGAAATGTTAAGAGTCAGCGACAATTTGGTAGTGTCTGATAATATCATTTCAGGAGGTAAAGACGGAATCGTAATTGAAGAATCCGCTGGAAGTATCACTGTCTTAAATAACCAACTTTCCAATTTAACAGGAAATCATGTTTCTTTACTTAAAACTGATTTTAATGGGACCAGTTCAGACACAAATAATAGTGTCGGTGATTTTAATATTATAACTGAGAATGAAAGTTATAAAATCTTTTCGCAAAATTCAGGTAATCATTCAGATAACCACTCAGATAAGCATGCAGAGGAAATAAAACCTGTAGCTGAAAACAAAAATAGTTTAGCTAATAATTACTCAGTAAATAGTGTAGATGATAAAATTGAAAAATCAAATCATGATTCAGGTAATGTAGTAACAGGAGAAATTTCACAAAAACAATATGACGTAACTAATGTTAGTGAAGTAGTTAAGACAAAAAATAATCAACATGCATTACCAAAAACTGGATTAAATAAAATGGTTGAGTTGCTTTTAACTATTATTGGAATTTGCCTTCTATTTGGACAACGGAGTTTTAAACGTCATTATGAAGATAGATAGAATATGCTCAATACAAGGTAGCACTATAGAGAACGAAGATAGCGTAGGTTACAAAAATCAATATTTCTGGATTATAGATGGAGCAACAGATTTATTTAATTCAAAAGACTCTATAGGTTATTCAGTTTCAGAAGTATCTCACCTTATTTCTGAATGTCTCAAGCAGTATTGTGACGATTCGTTATCATTGAAGAAAATTTTCGAGCTTGTTTTGGATGATGTTAGAAAAATAATAGAGATAGATCAGTGTGAGTTTGATGATTATTACCAGTTACCAACTTTTGCCTTTATTTTTGCGAAATTATCTGGTTTAAAATTAGAATACATAATGATTGGCGATTGTGTTATGATAGTCAACAATCAAACTATTACAGACCATAGAGTAGATTGCCTTTTTGAACAAGGAAAATTTTCAATCAAATCTAATGATGAAGTTGATAAAAAGACTATATTACAAAATATTAGGAAGCTAGCTAATAAACCAGATGGATATTGGATAGGTTCACTAGACAAAAGTAGTATAAATCATGTTATCAATGGTAGTTTGGAAGTAACTAGTGATCATATTGTTTTAATGACTGATGGTTTTTACGATTTTTATACTCAAAATTCAGGCTACAATTTTGGAGAGTTAATTGAAATGAGAAAAGAATCTACAAATATTGATCCTATTTATGGTAAAAAAGATGATGCAAGTATTTTGATAATTGATGTTTAAAATAATTTCATCATATGATGAACTATAAAGACAGTTATCTATACGAGTTCTTTATAGTGCAATTGATTATTGAGGTTAGATAATGTTGAGAAAGCATTTTGACAATGAAATTATTGAGTTGTCTAATAA
>NZ_RJNK01000007.1:0-63307 GCF_003942585.1 Streptococcus oralis
TATTCAATTTTGAGTAGGTATTACTCAGAGTTAAGTGACGATAGCCTAGGAGATACACCTGTACCCATGCCGAACACAGCAGTTAAGCCCTAGAACGCCGGAAGTAGTTGGGGGTTGCCCCCTGTGAGATATGGAAGTCGCTTAGCAGAATAGGAAGTTTAGAGGCTTCCTTTTTGGGAGTTTAGCTCAGCTGGGAGAGCATCTGCCTTACAAGCAGAGGGTCAGCGGTTCGATCCCGTTAACTCCCATAGGTCCCGTAGTGTAGCGGTTATCACGTCGCCCTGTCACGGCGAAGATCGCGGGTTCGATTCCCGTCGGGACCGTAAGATAACTGAAGTTATTTTAGACTCGTTAGCTCAGTTGGTAGAGCAATTGACTTTTAATCAATGGGTCACTGGTTCGAGCCCAGTACGGGTCATATTTGCGGGTTTGGCGGAATTGGCAGACGCACCAGATTTAGGATCTGGCGCTTAACGGCGTGGGGGTTCAAGTCCCTTAACCCGCATAGTAGGAATTAGCCGGCTTAGCTCAGTTGGTAGAGCATCTGATTTGTAATCAGAGGGTCGCGTGTTCAAGTCATGTAGCCGGCATTAAAACTAGAAGAGGTCGATGCGAACGTAGTTCAGTGGTAGAACACCACCTTGCCAAGGTGGGGGTCGCGGGTTCGAATCCCGTCGTTCGCTTAGAGAGGCCGGGGTGGCGGAACTGGCAGACGCACAGGACTTAAAATCCTGCGATTGGTAACGATCGTACCGGTTCGATCCCGGTCCTCGGCATATAATAATGAGCACCCTTAGCTCAACTGGATAGAGTACCTGACTACGAATCAGGCGGTTAGAGGTTCGAATCCTCTAGGGTGCATTTTTTCTATTTAACTCGGGAAGTAGCTCAGCTTGGTAGAGTACTTGGTTTGGGACCAAGGTGTCGCAGGTTCGAATCCTGTCTTCCCGATTGATTTATTGACTAAGATACTTAAGTGAGTATCTTTTTTGGCTCTTTGTCAACTGTAGTGGATTACCAAAAAGTCATACCCTGGAGAGGACTAAATCAGTCCTCTCCTTTTTGATATTCAAAGCGACGAGAATTCTAGTTTTAAAATTGTCAAAGTTCCGAGAGCCAAAGATATTGCGTTTGATGAGTTTAATGAGATTATTAGTCGCTTCCAATTTAGCGTTGGAATATTGATTATAAAGCTAAATATTGAAAGTTCTATAATGAAGTTAGCCACCCAGCCTTCCTAAAAATGTAATGGTTTAACTAGCTTATAGTTAGCTCCTGATTTCATTTGATAATAGGCTTGGAGATATTAGTCTCGCTAGCCAAGGCTAAGTCTAGCCTTGGTTTAGCTGACCGAACATCTTCAAGGAAACCTATTGTCAAATGAAAGCTCGTTTAGGCATAAGAAAACATCTCTGTGTTATACTTGTTGTTCACCACAAACACAAGAAAGGTACAGAGATGCAAAACTATTATACTACAAAAGCTAAACACTTGACAATCCATAGCCGTCGGTTAATCGAACGATGGAAAAATGAAGGAAAATCAAATAGAAAAATCGCATCTCTACTTGGAAAAGCTCCCCAAACCATCCACAATGAAATCAAGCGTGGCACAGTCCTACAATGTCTAGGAAAGGGACGATTTAAAAAGGTTTATTCTGCCGACTATGCTCAAATGGTTTATGAAACCAATCGGAAGCGCTCTGTTAAGAAACCAATCTTGACCAAAGAACTAAAGCAAAAGATTCTCCACTATCATAATTAAAAGTTGTCCCCTGAAATGATGGTCAAAGCTAAGGGAGTTAACGTGGGAATTTCTACCATCTACTACTGGATTCATCATGGAAAGTTGGGATTGACCAAACAGAACCTCCTTTATCCTAGAAAAGGTACTAAGAAAACGACTCCCAAAGAAGTCATCTTCATCGAAAATTGGATTAATAACTATCCTAAAAAATGCTTGGACTACAAGTCTCCCAGAGAATTTCTGATTACTGGCTAACTTGAAATTGAAATTTAGCAAATGGTAAAAATACCTTGAAAAATCTAGCTAAATAAGGTATAATATGAATAATCATTTGTCGTAGGTTTTGTCTGAAATATTGTCCAGACAGGACTCACAGCAGTTAAATCTTCTGAAAAAGTCGGATTTAGCTGCTCTTTTTGTGCTTTTTTTCAGGTTCTCGAGTGCTTGTAACAAAAATTTAAAGATTCTGAAAATTTATCAAAAGGACAAGGTGATAGGGGTTTGACAACCATTTAATGATAATCAATAGCCTGATGAAGCAGGCTTGGAACTTATTTACAAAGGAGAATCATCTTGGCAGGACATGACGTTCAATACGGGAAACATCGTACCCGTCGTAGTTTTTCAAGAATCAAAGAAGTTCTTGACTTACCAAATTTGATTGAAATTCAAACAGATTCATTCAAAGCTTTCCTAGACCATGGTCTTAAGGAAGTGTTTGAAGATGTATTGCCAATTTCAAACTTCACAGACACAATGGAGTTGGAATTTGTTGGCTATGAAATCAAGGAACCCAAATACACGCTCGAAGAAGCACGTATCCACGATGCTAGCTACTCAGCACCAATTTTTGTAACCTTCCGCTTGATTAATAAAGAAACAGGCGAAATCAAGACCCAAGAAGTCTTCTTTGGTGATTTCCCAATCATGACCGAAATGGGTACTTTCATCATCAATGGTGGTGAACGTATTATCGTTTCTCAGTTGGTCCGCTCACCAGGTGTTTACTTTAATGACAAAGTAGACAAGAACGGTAAAGTGGGCTACGGTTCTACTGTTATCCCTAACCGTGGAGCTTGGTTGGAACTTGAAAGCGACTCAAAAGACATCGCTTATACTCGTATCGACCGTACTCGTAAGATTCCATTTACGACCTTGGTTCGTGCGCTTGGTTTCTCTGGTGATGATGAAATCTTTGATATCTTTGGTGACAGCGAATTGGTTCGCAACACTATTGAAAAAGATATCCACAAGAATCCAATGGACTCTCGTACAGACGAAGCCTTGAAAGAAATCTACGAACGCCTTCGTCCAGGTGAGCCTAAGACTGCTGAAAGCTCACGTAGCTTGCTCGTAGCACGTTTCTTTGACCCACGCCGCTACGATTTGGCAGCTGTTGGTCGTTACAAGATCAATAAAAAACTCAACGTTAAAACACGCTTGCTCAACCAAACCATTGCGGAGCCATTGGTAGACCCTGAAACTGGTGAAATCTTGGTAGAAGCTGGTACCGTTATGACTCGTAGCGTGATCGAGAGTATTGAGCATCACTTGGATGGCGACTTGAACAAGATCGTTTATATTCCGAACGATGCAGCTGTTCTGACAGAACCAGTTGTCCTTCAAAAATTCAAGGTTGTTGCCCCAACGGACCCAGACCGTGTCGTAACCATCATCGGAAATGCCAATCCAGACGACAAGGTTCGTGTTGTAACTCCTGCGGATATCCTTGCAGAAATGAGCTACTTCCTCAACTTGGCGGAAGGTATCGGACGTGTGGATGATATTGACCACCTTGGAAACCGTCGTATCCGTGCAGTTGGTGAATTGCTTGCTAACCAAGTACGTCTTGGACTTTCTCGTATGGAACGTAATGTCCGTGAACGTATGTCTGTTCAGGACAATGAAGTTTTAACACCACAACAAATCATCAATATCCGTCCTGTAACAGCTGCGGTTAAAGAATTCTTTGGTTCATCACAGTTGTCACAGTTCATGGACCAACACAACCCACTTTCTGAGTTATCTCACAAACGCCGTTTGTCAGCCTTAGGACCTGGTGGTTTGACACGTGACCGTGCTGGATATGAAGTCCGTGACGTGCATTACACTCACTATGGTCGTATGTGTCCAATCGAGACACCTGAAGGACCTAACATTGGTTTGATCAATAACTTGTCATCTTACGGACACTTGAACAAGTATGGATTTGTTCAAACTCCATACCGTAAGGTTGACCGTGAAACAGGTGTTGTGACCAATGAAATCGTTTGGTTGACAGCCGATGAAGAAGATGAATTTACTGTAGCGCAGGCTAACTCACGTCTGAACGAAGATGGGACTTTTGCTGAGAAAGTTGTCATGGGACGTCACCAAGGGGTCAATCAAGAGTATCCAGCAGAAGTAGTTGACTACATGGACGTGTCGCCAAAACAGGTAGTTGCCGTTGCGACTGCATGTATTCCTTTCTTGGAAAACGATGACTCCAACCGTGCCCTTATGGGTGCCAACATGCAACGTCAGGCTGTGCCTTTGATTGATCCAAAAGCACCTTACGTTGGTACTGGTATGGAATACCAAGCAGCTCATGACTCTGGTGCAGCGGTCATTGCTCAGTATGATGGTAAAGTTACTTACGCAGATGCGGACAAGGTAGAGGTTCGCCGTGAAGATGGTTCGCTAGATGTTTACCACATCCAAAAATTCCGTCGTTCTAACTCAGGTACTGCTTACAACCAACGCACTCTCGTTAAAGTTGGCGATGTCGTTGAAAAAGGTGACTTTATTGCTGACGGACCTTCTATGGAAAAAGGGGAAATGGCGCTTGGACAAAACCCAATTGTTGCCTACATGACTTGGGAAGGTTACAACTTCGAGGATGCCGTTATCATGAGCGAACGCTTGGTCAAAGACGATGTCTATACATCTGTCCACCTTGAGGAATACGAATCAGAAACGCGCGATACAAAGCTTGGGCCTGAAGAAATTACTCGTGAAATTCCAAACGTTGGGGAAGATGCCCTTAAAGACCTTGACGAGATGGGTATTATCCGTATCGGTGCCGAGGTTAAAGAAGGCGATATCCTTGTAGGTAAAGTCACACCTAAGGGTGAGAAAGACCTTTCAGCTGAAGAACGTCTCTTGCACGCTATCTTCGGAGACAAGTCTCGTGAAGTGCGTGACACTTCTCTTCGTGTACCACACGGTGCCGATGGTGTCGTTCGTGATGTTAAGATCTTTACACGTGCAAATGGAGATGAGTTGCAATCAGGTGTCAACATGCTGGTTCGCGTCTACATCGCTCAAAAACGTAAGATCAAGGTCGGTGATAAGATGGCCGGACGTCACGGAAACAAAGGGGTTGTCTCTCGTATCGTTCCTGTAGAAGACATGCCTTACCTTCCAGATGGAACTCCAGTCGATATCATGTTGAACCCACTTGGGGTGCCATCACGTATGAATATCGGTCAGGTTATGGAACTCCACCTTGGTATGGCAGCTCGTACTCTTGGTATCCACATCGCAACACCGGTCTTTGACGGAGCAAGTTCTGAAGACCTTTGGTCAACCGTTAAAGAAGCAGGGATGGATAGCGATGCCAAGACAATCCTTTACGATGGACGTACAGGTGAGCCGTTTGACAACCGTGTATCAGTTGGTGTCATGTACATGATCAAACTCCACCACATGGTTGATGATAAATTGCACGCGCGTTCAGTCGGACCATACTCAACCGTTACCCAACAACCACTCGGAGGTAAAGCTCAGTTTGGTGGACAACGTTTCGGTGAGATGGAGGTTTGGGCTCTTGAAGCCTACGGTGCGTCAAATGTCCTTCAAGAAATCTTGACCTACAAGTCTGACGATATCAACGGACGTTTGAAAGCTTATGAAGCCATTACAAAAGGAAAACCAATTCCAAAACCAGGTGTTCCAGAATCCTTCCGAGTTCTTGTGAAAGAATTGCAATCTCTTGGTCTTGACATGCGTGTCCTTGACGAAGATGATCAAGAGGTGGAACTTCGTGACTTGGATGAAGGAATGGACGAAGATGTCATCCACGTAGATGACCTTGAAAAAGCCCGCGAAAAAGCAGCCCAAGATGCAAAAGCAGCATTTGAAGCTGAAGAAACTGCAAAAGCGGAAGCAACAGAAGAAGCTGCTGAACAAGAATAAGCAGTTCACTTAGAATAGAAAGGGAAGAAATAGTGGTTGATGTAAATCGTTTTAAAAGTATGCAAATCACCCTAGCTTCTCCAAGCAAAGTCCGTTCATGGTCTTATGGAGAAGTCAAAAAACCTGAAACAATCAATTACCGTACGTTGAAACCAGAACGTGAAGGACTCTTTGACGAAGTCATCTTTGGTCCTACAAAAGACTGGGAATGTGCTTGTGGTAAGTACAAACGCATTCGTTACAGAGGGATTGTTTGTGACCGTTGTGGGGTTGAAGTAACGCGTACAAAAGTTCGTCGTGAGCGTATGGGGCACATCGAATTGAAAGCTCCTGTATCTCATATCTGGTATTTCAAGGGGATTCCAAGCCGTATGGGCTTGACCCTTGATATGAGCCCTCGTGCCCTCGAGGAAGTTATCTACTTTGCGGCTTATGTAGTGATTGATCCGAAGGATACACCACTTGAGCACAAGTCTATCATGACAGAGCGCGAATACCGTGAGCGCTTGCGTGAGTACGGTTATGGATCATTCGTTGCCAAGATGGGTGCCGAAGCTATCCAAGACCTTTTGAAACAAGTAGATCTTGAAAAAGAAATTGCCGAACTCAAAGAAGAGTTGAAAACAGCTACTGGACAAAAACGTGTCAAAGCTATCCGTCGTTTGGATGTTTTGGATGCCTTTTACAGGTCTGGAAATAAACCTGAATGGATGATTCTCAACATTCTTCCAGTTATTCCACCAGATCTTCGTCCAATGTTGCAGTTGGATGGTGGCCGTTTTGCCTCATCTGACTTGAATGACCTTTACCGTCGTGTTATCAACCGTAACAACCGTTTGGCTCGCTTGCTTGAGTTGAATGCACCAGGTATCATCGTTCAAAATGAGAAGCGTATGCTTCAAGAAGCGGTTGACGCTTTGATTGACAACGGTCGTCGTGGTCGTCCGATTACAGGACCAGGTAGCCGTCCACTGAAATCATTGAGCCACATGCTCAAGGGTAAACAAGGACGCTTCCGTCAAAACTTGCTCGGTAAACGTGTTGACTTCTCAGGACGTTCCGTTATCGCCGTTGGTCCGACTCTTAAGATGTACCAATGTGGCGTGCCACGCGAAATGGCGATCGAGCTCTTTAAACCATTTGTTATGCGTGAAATCGTTGCCCGTGACATCGTGCAAAACGTCAAAGCAGCTAAACGCTTGGTGGAACGCGGTGATGAACGTATCTGGGATATCCTTGAAGAAGTAATCAAAGAACACCCAGTACTTTTGAACCGCGCACCGACCCTTCACCGTTTGGGTATCCAAGCTTTCGAGCCAGTCTTGATCGATGGTAAGGCCCTTCGCTTGCACCCGCTTGTCTGTGAAGCCTACAATGCCGACTTTGACGGGGACCAAATGGCCATCCACGTACCGCTTTCAGAAGAAGCTCAAGCAGAAGCTCGTATCTTGATGTTGGCTGCTGAGCATATCTTGAACCCGAAAGATGGTAAACCAGTTGTTACTCCATCTCAGGACATGGTTTTGGGTAACTACTACTTGACCATGGAAGAAGCTGGTCGTGAAGGTGAAGGAATGGTCTTCAAAGACCGTGACGAAGCTGTTATGGCTTACCGTAATGGTTATGTTCACCTCCACTCACGTGTTGGTATTGCAACTGACAGCCTCAACAAACCTTGGACTGAAGAGCAAAAACACAAGGTCTTGCTGACAACAGTTGGTAAAATCCTCTTCAACGATATCATGCCAGAAGGTCTACCTTACCTGCAAGAACCAACAAATGCTAACTTAACAGAAGGCGTTCCGGCTAAATACTTCTTGCCACTAGGTGGAGATATCAAGGAAGCCATTCGCAATCTTGAACTCAACCCTCCATTCAAGAAGAAAAATCTTGGAAATATCATCGCTGAAATCTTCAAACGTTTCCGTACGACAGAAACTTCTGCCTTACTTGACCGCATGAAGAACCTCGGTTACCACCACTCAACTCTTGCGGGATTGACAGTGGGTATTGCCGATATCCCAGTCGTTGATGACAAGGCTGAAATCATCGAAGAATCACACAAACGTGTAGAACAAATCACAAAACAATTCCGTCGTGGTATGATTACGGACGATGAGCGCTACAACGCTGTTACAGCTGAATGGCGTGCTGCCCGTGAAAAATTGGAGAAACGCTTGGTTGCCAACCAAGATCCGAAGAACCCAATCGTTATGATGATGGACTCTGGAGCTCGTGGTAACATCTCAAACTTCTCACAGCTTGCTGGTATGCGTGGTCTGATGGCCGCTCCGAACGGACGTATCATGGAATTGCCAATCCTTTCAAACTTCCGCGAAGGTTTGTCAGTACTCGAAATGTTCTTCTCAACTCACGGTGCTCGTAAAGGTATGACCGATACAGCCCTTAAGACAGCCGACTCAGGTTATTTGACTCGTCGTTTGGTTGACGTTGCCCAAGACGTTATCATCCGTGAGGACGACTGTGGAACAGACCGTGGTCTCTTGATCCGTTCTATCGCAGAAGGAAAAGAGATGATCGAGTCTCTCGAAGAGCGTCTCAATGGTCGTTACACTAAGAAAACTGTTAAACATCCAGAAACTGGTGCGGTTATCATCGGTCCAAATGAGTTGATTACAGAAGACAAGGCGCGTGAAATTGTCAACGCTGGCGTGGAAGAAGTCACTATCCGTTCTGTATTTACATGTAACACTCGTCACGGTGTCTGCCGTCACTGTTACGGTATCAACTTGGCGACTGGTGATGCGGTTGAAGTTGGTGAAGCAGTTGGTACAATCGCTGCCCAATCTATCGGGGAACCTGGTACACAGCTTACAATGCGTACCTTCCACACGGGTGGGGTTGCCTCAAATACCGATATCACTCAGGGTCTTCCTCGTGTCCAAGAAATCTTTGAAGCCCGCAATCCAAAAGGGGAAGCGGTCATCACTGAAGTCAAGGGTGAGGTTACAGCCATCGAAGAAGACGCATCAACTCGTACCAAGAAAGTCTTTGTTAAGGGTGAAACTGGCGAAGGTGAATACGTGGTTCCATTTACAGCACGTATGCGTGTTGAAGTTGGAGACCAAGTCTCTCGCGGTGCAGCATTGACAGAAGGTTCTATCCAACCGAAACGTCTCCTCGCTGTTCGTGATGTCTTGTCTGTTGAAACCTATCTTCTCGGTGAAGTACAAAAGGTTTACCGTAGCCAAGGGGTAGAAATCGGTGACAAGCACATCGAGGTGATGGTTCGTCAAATGATCCGTAAAGTTCGTGTCATGGATCCAGGTGACACAGATCTTCTCATGGGTACCCTCATGGATATCAACGACTTTACAGATGCTAACAAAGACGTCCTTATCGCAGGTGGAGTTCCAGCGACAGGTCGCCCAGTCCTTATGGGTATCACTAAAGCCTCACTTGAAACCAACAGTTTCTTGTCAGCGGCTTCCTTCCAGGAAACAACTCGTGTCCTTACAGATGCAGCCATCCGTGGTAAGAAAGACCATCTCCTTGGACTCAAGGAAAATGTTATCATCGGTAAGATCATCCCAGCAGGTACTGGTATGGCTCGCTACCGTAACCTTGAACCACAAGCTATCAACGAAGCAGCTTATTTGGCTCCTGAACAAGAAGAGGCAGAACTTGCACCTGTAGAGGAAGTTGTGGAAATCCGAGCTGAAGAAACAGTAGAATAAAAAGCAAATGAGGGAACCTTCGGGTTCTCTTTTGTTTTACACTTCTGTCTATTGGGGTTAGGTGAGCACGAAGCAATATCTCTCAAATCGCTTCAACTATTTTTCATTTTTGTCAGTTGAGCGTCAAAATTGGACATTTGAGAAGAGAGGGGAATTTTTATCTTTCTCGCAGAGTATAATCATGTATACGAAGGGAGAACTGAAAATGATAAAATCAATTCGCATCTTATTGTTACTAGCTTTGATCCAGATTAGTTTGAGTAGCTGCTTGCTGTGGAAGGGAGCCATCTTAACCTTAAAGCAGTCAAGCGCCTATTTTCTAGTTTTTATCGTATTGGCATCAGGTCTGTGCGTGGGGATGAATTTCTTTTATACCCAAGATCAGGATGTCCATAGTATCTTAAACAGTCAGAAAAAAGTGAAACTATTTTATAGTATCTTGTTGGTCTTAAACCTAGCTGGTGTTTGTCTGGTATTGTCGGAGACTATTTTAACACATACAGCTTTTCAGCAAGAGTTAGTAGATCTTTTCTTGCCCTCCTTCTTTTTCTTATTTGGCATTGATTTACTTGTTTTTTTACCATTTGAAAAGTATAGCCGAGATTTGAAAAACACTCTCAATAAGAAAAAAACAGTTATCCTGACAGTTCTGGCAATGTTGCTATTCTTGAGAAATCCAATAACAGTCTTATCCATTGTTTTTTATGTTGGTTTGGGATTCATTTTTGCTCGGTTTTTGTTTCCAAAATCTATGAGAAGAGAATTTTCTTTTTACGGACACGTAATCCGAGATATTTTACTTGTTAGCGCCATGTGTATATTTTTTTAAAAACACTTTTCTATCAATAAAAATCCCTTATTTTACCAAAGTTGTTATAGTAAGTTTGTAAAGAAAAATTACATAAAAGAGAACTTTTTGGTATAATAGTAGCATGTACACAAAAAATGAAGAAGAGCTGATCAATCTGGGGGAACGTCTAGGGACCTTGCTCCAAAAAAATGATGTTTTGATCTTGTCTGGAGAATTGGGTGCTGGTAAAACAACCTTTACAAAGGGCCTTGCCAAGGGCTTGGGTATTCGTCAGATGATCAAAAGTCCAACTTACACCATCGTGAGAGAGTATGAGGGTCGCCTTCCGCTCTACCACTTGGATGTCTATCGGATTGAGGGGGATGCTGATTCGATTGACTTGGATGAGTTTCTCTTTGGTGGTGGTGTGACCGTTATCGAGTGGGGACATCTTTTGGGTGAGGATTTGCCAGATTCCTACTTGGAGTTGGAACTCTTGAAAGAGGCTGAGGGTCGTCGCCTCTATTTTACCGCTCAGGGTTCTCGTGCTGAACAACTGATCAAGGAGCTTCAAGATGGAGTATGAACTTTGTATTCGTGAGGCTGAAGCTCATGATGCAGCTGCTTTGGTTGCATTCTTGGATTTAGTTGGTCAGGAGACAGATTTCACCAGTTTGGATGAAAATGGTATCCTGATGACAGAATCTGAAATGGCGCTTTTTATTGAAAAGCAAGCGACTTCAGATAACCAAATCACTCTCCTAGCCCTCCTGAATGATGAAATTGCAGGTGTTTTGAACATCACGGCAGAGCAACGTATACGCATTCGCCACATCGGGGATATCTTTTTGGTCATCCAAAGGAAGTTTTGGAATCATGGCTTAGGAAGCATACTCCTTGAAGAAGGTATTGAGTGGGCTAAAATCAGTGGAGTTCTGCGTCGCTTGCAGCTCAGTGTACAAAAGCGCAACGAGGCAGCTATCCACCTCTATTCAAAATTTGGATTTGTTACAGAAGGCTTACAAGAAAGAGGAGCCTATTTAAAAGAAGGGATATTTTTAGACGTTTACCTGATGGGTAGACTGATAGATAAATGATAAGATGGTAAAAAAAATAATCGGAATGCTACTAGCTTTTCTAACAGTAACGGCTTTAGGTGTAGGTGCGTATGCCTATACTATTTATTATCAAGGAACTGAAACCTTAAGTAAAAAAACTTATAAGAAAATTGGTGAAGAAACCAACGTGATTGAGGCGACAGAGCCTTTGACCATTCTTTTGATGGGGGTAGATACGGGAAATGTAGAACGTACAGACCCTTGGGCGGGGAATAGTGATTCCATGATTCTTTTGACAGTCAATCCGAAAACCAAGAAAACCACTATGATGAGTTTAGAACGGGATATTTTGACCAAGATTGAGACTGGAAATGGCCAAGTTCAGGAAGCAAAACTCAATGCTGCCTATGCCAATGGCGGTGCAGAGTTGGCTATTTCAACCATTCAAAAAATGATGAACATTCATATCGATCGTTATGTGATGGTCAACATGCAAGGACTCCAACAGCTAGTTGATGCAGTTGGGGGTATCACAGTCAACAACACACTCGGTTTTCCAATTTCGATTGCTGATCAGGAAGAATTTAATAAAATCTCGATTGGAGTCGGTGAGCAAACTTTGAATGGTGAGGAAGCCCTGGTCTATTCACGGATGCGTTATCAGGATCCTGAGGGAGACTATGGTCGTCAAAAACGTCAACGTGAAGTCATTCAAAAGATTATGGAAAAGGTCTTGAGCCTCAACAGTATCAGTCATTATCAAGCTATCTTAAAAGCGCTTAGTGATAATATGCAGACAAATGTTGATTTGTCTGCCTCCAGTATTCCACAACTACTTGGTTACCAAGATTCCTTTAAAAACATCGAAACTCATCAACTTCGTGGTGAAGATGCTGAGTTGCAGGGAATCTCTTATCAAATCGTAACGATGGAGCATATGCTGGAAATGCAAAATCTCTTGCGTCGTTCCCTAGGGAGAGAGGACGTAGCAGAGTTGGAGACCAACGCTGTTCTGTATGAAAATCTTTATGGTCGAACAGCACCTTCCACAAATGCTTCAAACGAAGAGATAGAATAAAACAAAGAATCAAATCGTGGGACTTTCCTGCGATTTTTTCAAAAAAATTCGAATAGATAGGTAGGAGGAAATATGAAAGCAGAAATTATTGCTGTTGGAACAGAAATTTTAACAGGGCAGATTGTCAATACCAATGCTCAGTTTTTATCAGAGAAACTAGCCGAAATCGGGGTAGATGTCTATTTTCAAACAGCTGTTGGAGATAATGAAGCTCGTCTTTTGTCCTTGCTTGAGATTGCGAGTCAACGTAGCAATCTTGTAATTTTGACAGGGGGCTTGGGGCCAACTGAGGATGATTTAACCAAACAAACTCTGGCAAAATTTTTGGGAAAAAACTTAGTGTTTGACCCTCAAGCGCAAGAGAAACTGGATGTCTTTTTTGCTCAAAGGCCAGACTATGCTCGGACACCAAATAATGAGCGCCAAGCCCAAATTGTAGAAGGAGCAACTCCATTGCCAAATGAGACAGGCTTAGCGGTAGGAGGGGTATCGGAAGTAGATGGCGTGACCTACGTGGTCCTTCCAGGACCTCCAAGTGAGTTGAAACCCATGGTCTTAAATCAACTCTTGCCCAAGTTTATGACAGGCAGCAAGCTGTATTCCCGTGTGCTCCGTTTCTTTGGGATTGGTGAAAGTCAGTTGGTGACCATTTTGGCGGATTTGATTGACCATCAAACTGATCCGACCTTGGCACCTTATGCCAAAACGGGAGAAGTGACCTTACGCTTGTCCACAAAAGCAGTTAGTCAAGAAAAGGCTGATCAAGCATTGGACACCTTGGAAAATCAAATCTTAGATCGCCAGACTTTCGAGGAACTTTCTCTGCGAGACATCTGTTATGGATATGGGGAGGAGAGCAGCCTAGCAAGTGTCGTTGTAGAAGAGCTTAAGAAGAGAAAGAAAAGCATTACTGCAGCGGAGAGCTTAACAGCAGGCCTTTTTCAGGCTACTTTAGCGAACTTTTCAGGCGTTTCAGCCATTTTTAATGGCGGTTTTGTCACATACAGTTTAGAAGAAAAGTCTAAGATGCTGGATATTTCCGAGCAAGAGCTGAAAGAACACGGGGTCGTTTCAGAGTTTACGGCTAAAAAAATGGCAGAGCAGGCACGGCTAAAGACTCAGTCTGACTATGGAGTTAGTTTGACGGGTGTGGCTGGGCCAGATAGCCTAGAGGGTCATCCAGCTGGGACGGTCTTTATCGGCTTGGCACATACAAAAGGGACAGAGGTTATCAAGGCTAATATCGCAGGACGGAGTCGAGCAGATGTACGTCACATCGCGGTCATGCATGCCTTTAACCTAGTTCGCAAGGCTTTATTAAGTGACTAACTTTTGATATAATAGTAGATAGGTCTTAGGACTATTAGAATACAGGAGAATAGAATGGCGAAAAAACCAAAAAAATTAGATGAAATTTCAAAAAAGTTTGGGGCGGATCGAGAAAAAGCCTTGAACGATGCTCTGAAACTGATTGAGAAAGACTTCGGTAAAGGCTCAATCATGCGTTTGGGTGAGCGCGCGGAGCAAAAAGTTCAAGTGATGAGTTCAGGATCATTGGCTCTGGACATTGCCCTTGGTTCAGGTGGTTATCCTAAGGGACGTATCATCGAAATCTATGGACCAGAATCATCTGGTAAGACAACGGTTGCCCTTCACGCTGTTGCGCAGGCGCAAAAAGAAGGCGGCATCGCTGCCTTTATCGATGCGGAACATGCTCTTGACCCAGCCTATGCTGCGGCCCTTGGTGTGAATATTGATGAACTGCTCTTATCACAACCAGACTCAGGGGAGCAAGGTCTTGAAATTGCTGGAAAATTGATTGACTCAGGTGCAGTTGACCTTGTCGTTATCGACTCAGTTGCTGCCCTTGTACCTCGTGCAGAAATTGATGGAGATATTGGAGACAGCCACGTTGGTTTGCAAGCTCGTATGATGAGCCAGGCCATGCGTAAACTTGGAGCTTCTATCAATAAGACAAAAACAATTGCTATCTTTATCAACCAATTACGTGAAAAAGTTGGGGTCATGTTTGGAAATCCTGAAACAACACCTGGTGGACGTGCTTTGAAATTCTACGCTTCAGTCCGTTTGGATGTTCGTGGAAGCACACAAATCAAGGGAACTGGTGACCAAAAAGATACCAATGTCGGCAAGGAAACCAAGATCAAGGTCGTGAAAAACAAGGTGGCTCCACCATTTAAGGAAGCCTTTGTTGAAATCATGTACGGAGAAGGAATTTCTAAGACTGGTGAGCTCTTGAAGATTGCAAGTGATCTCGATATCATCCAAAAAGCGGGAGCATGGTACTCTTACAAGGGTGAAAAAATCGGGCAAGGATCTGAAAATGCTAAGAAATACTTGGCAGATCACCCAGAGATCTTTGATGCCATCGACCATCAAGTTCGTGTTCAATATGGCTTGATTGAAGATGAAGAAACCTCAGATGCTAGTCCAGTAGCAGAGACGACTTCTAACCAAGAAGTAACACTTGACCTAGGCGATGGACTTGAAATCGAAATCGAAGAATAACATAAAAAGTAGCAGATAGGAACTGCTACTTTTTATGTTTGTTTCAGATGAAAGAACTAATGGTCACTAAAACGACGATACTCGATATGAAAGTCAAAATAATGTTCATCTTGTAATTTTTGGAAGATGTCGCGATAGGCTTCCTCGTCGAAATGGTCACCGCGGTAGAGAATTTCAAAACTCAAATCATCGTACTCTAGAAAAGCGTTGGCTGTTTTGAAACCATTTTGGCGATAGAAATCCATGCGGGCCTTTCTCTGCTCCAAGTTATCGCATTCTTCATCCAATCGCTCGACTTCCAGCAACATGGTTCGCTGGTAAAAATCAGTCAGCTTTTCGATAATTTCCTTTCCGTACCCGTGGCTTCTCAGGTGGGGCATGATGGCAAAAAAGCTGATATAGAAAGCTTTGGGGTTGGAAATAGAGAAAGCAAAGCCGACAAACTCTTCCTGGTTATAAAAGGCAAAGAAGTGGGCGTCATCTCGGTCTTGATAGCGTAAAAACTCTGACAGAGGGACTCGTTCTTCCTCAGGGAAAGCTTCCTTGTTTAGCTTTTCAACCTTATCAAGATCAGGAAATACATCTGTTATTAATTGACTGGTCAAACTCATAAATGACCTCCTTTTCTTGATTATAGCAAATTGTCCCTCGGTAAGCAATTGATTTCAAGAAATCCAAGCAATCCTTGTCGCTCCTTTAGAAAGCTGATATAATAGCTTTATGAATAAGAAAAGAAAAGTGGATTTGGTCAATGGTCCAATCCTTCCTTCGCTTTTAAGCTTTGCCTTTCCAATCTTACTGTCTAATATCTTTCAACAGCTTTATAATACGGCTGACGTCTTGATTGTTGGGCGTTTTCTTGGTCAAGAATCCTTGGCAGCAGTAGGAGCGACAACGGCCATTTTTGACTTGATTATAGGCTTTACGCTTGGTGTGGGAAATGGCATGGGGATTGTCATTGCTCGCTATTATGGGGCTCGTAATTTCACCAAAATCAAGGAAGCGGTTGCTGCAACCTGGATTTTAGGAGGGCTTTTGAGTATTTTTGTTATGCTGATGGGATTTGTCGGCCTGTATCCACTCTTGCAATACTTGGATACTCCAGCGGAAATCCTTCCCCAGTCCTATCAATATATTTCTATGATTGTGACCTGTGTAGGCGTCAGCTTCGCTTATAATCTCTTTGCAGGCTTGTTGCGGTCCATTGGAGACAGTCTAGCAGCCCTTGGCTTCCTGATTTTTTCTGCTTTGGTTAATGTGGTTCTGGATCTCTATTTTATCACGCAACTGCAACTGGGAGTTCAATCTGCGGGACTTGCTACCATCATTTCGCAAGGTTTATCAGCGGTTCTCTGCTTTTACTATATCCGCAAGAGTGTTCCAGAACTTCTTCCTAGTCTCAAGCATTTTAAATGGAACAAGGCCTTGTACGCTGATCTCTTGGAGCAAGGTTTGGCTATGGGCTTGATGAGTTCGATTGTATCTATCGGCAGTGTGATTTTACAGTCCTCTGTCAATACTTTTGGAGCAGTGATTATTAGTGCCCAGACGGCGGCTCGCCGCATTATGGCTTTCGCCCTTCTTCCGATGACCGCTATTTCTTCTGCCATGACGACCTTTGCTTCTCAGAATTTAGGTGCTAAGCGCCCAGACCGCATTGTTCAAGGCCTTCGAATCGGCAGTCGTTTAAGTATATCCTGGGCAGTTTCTGTTTGTATCTTCCTTTTTTTTGCTAGTCCTACCTTGGTTTCCTTCTTGGCCAGTTCGACGGATGGTTACTTGGTTGAAAATGGTAGCTTATACCTGCAAATCAGTTCAGTCTTTTATCCAATTTTGAGCCTCTTGCTGATTTATCGCAATTGCTTGCAGGGATTGGGTCAGAAAGTCCTCCCTCTAGTTTCTAGCTTTATTGAACTAATCGGGAAAATCGTTTTTGTGGTTTTGATTATCCCTTGGGCGGGCTATAGGGGAGTCATCCTCTGTGAACCTCTTATCTGGGTTGCCATGACTATCCAACTTTACTTCTCTCTTTTCCGTCACCCCTTGATAAAAGAAGGTAAGGAAATTTTGGCAGCTAAAGGATAATCCTAGCTGGATTTAAGAAAGAAAATCCATTTCCTCTAGTGAAAATCGAAAAAACTTGTGTTATAATAAGAAAGATTAAAATGTGAAAAAAGGAGATTCCTAATGGGACGTAAATGGGCCAATATCGTAGCCAAGAAAACGGCTAAAGATGGAGCTAACTCTAAAGTATATGCAAAATTTGGTGTAGAAATCTATGTAGCAGCTAAAAAAGGTGATCCAGACCCAGAATCAAACACTGCTTTGAAATTCGTTATCGACCGTGCTAAACAAGCCCAAGTGCCAAAGCACGTTATCGATAAAGCGATTGATAAAGCAAAAGGAAACACAGACGAAACCTTTACAGAAGGACGTTACGAAGGTTTTGGACCAAATGGTTCTATGTTGATTGTGGATACCTTGACTTCTAACGTTAACCGTACTGCAGCCAATGTCCGTGCTGCTTTTGGTAAAAATGGCGGAAATATGGGTGCTTCAGGTTCTGTTTCTTACCTCTTTGACAACAAGGGTGTTATCGTATTTGCTGGTGAAGATGCAGATGCCATCTTTGAACTTTTGCTCGAAGCAGATGTGGATGTGGACGATGTAGAAGCAGAAGATGGAACAATCACTGTTTACACAGCTCCAACAGACCTTCACAAGGCTATCGTTGCCCTTCGTGAGTCAGGTATCCAAGAATTCCAAGTGACAGAATTGGAAATGATTCCTCAGTCAGAATTGGAATTGTCAGGCGAAGACCTTGAAACCTTTGAAAAACTTTACAGCGTTCTTGAAGACGACGAAGATGTGCAAAAGATCTACACAAACGTAGATGGATTCTAATAGAAAAGCGAACAGACTTGCTAGCTGTTCGCTTTTTATATTTGAGATTAGATTCTGGTTCCAGAATCTCTTTGCTGCTGGCTTTCTCCTAGGCCTACAGCTATTTTATGAACGAGTAAGAGTTGACCATTATCCTGTTTTACAAAGGTTAGAGTAACGGTTTTGATTCTATCATTAATGCCAATATAGGTAATTTTCTTGGTGTCGTAGCCCTCAATGATTGAATCAAATTCGGAATTTGGTAGTCCGTGTTTTTTGATAATATCCTTGTAGTTGGTACCACCTTTTCCTTTATTGTCAAGGTCACCTTCGATTAAGGCGTCGAACTGTTCTTGGGTCCAGGTGAAGGTATCGTCTTCTTCCTCTTCAGGGATGGAATAGGCGCTATCATCTGTCAAGTCGCTTTCTTCTTCGCGTTCCATTGAGGAACTTGCCTCCCTATAGGAACGGTTAAACTCCCTGGCAAACTCTTTGTAGACATTAGCGTACAGTATCTGGGTCGTAAAGAAAAGTACAACAGAAGCAATTGCTAGGGATGTTCCGATAATGGCCATCGTTTTCCGTTTTTTAAGGTTGACGATAAGGCCGATAATGCCCAAGATCAAAGCGACAATAGCGATGAAAAACGATAGATAGTTAATAAACGGAATCCAAGACCCTAAAAGTGCGATAGCTCCAAAAATAGTTGCTAAAATTCCTAAAACTTTTTGTTCTTCTGGTTTCATTTGAAAGTTTTCTCCCTTCATCGAGTGAATGGATTTCTATCCATGGTAGTTAGTGCTTATTATAGAAAAAATATTGCATAATGTCAATTTGTGCCAAAATAGTTCTCTAGGAAACTTTTTTCTTGACATCTCTTCTGAAAGTGATAAAATAGTTCTCATGGAAACTTAAATAGTTCTTGTGAGAACTATTTAAAGGATAAGAAAGGAGCAATCATGGACAAGCCGATGTTAATGTTTAAACGTTTTGGACACCAGGTTCATCTGATGGTACAGAAAGAAGCCAAGCGATGTGGCATTGAATTTATGGGTGGACCTCAAGGCCAGGTTGTACGTTTTTTGGATGGTCGTGAGGAAAACCAAGACTTGGTCTTGATTAAAGATATTGAGCAGGAACTCAATATTACTAAATCTGTTGCGAGTAATTTAGTCAAGCGCATGGTACAAAATGGTTTGGTTGAGTTAGAGGCGAGCCCGAGCGATAAGCGGGCAAAATTTGTTCGCCTGACGGAGAAATCGCGTTCGCAGATGCAAAAAGTTAAGGCTTTTTTTGATCGGATTGATCAGAGTCTGCTAGAGGGGGTTTCAAAGTCAGACTTGGCAATATTTGAAAAAGTTCTCGGTCAGTTGCAAAAAAATGTTGAGAAGATAGGAGGAGAAGATGAAGAAACTCGCTAAACGTATTACAGGAAAAGAGTGGGGAATGATTCTCCTTACGATTCTGTTCACTTGTTTCTCGGTCTATCTCGAGTTAGAGGTACCGACTTATATTTCGCAAATTACAGAATTACTGGGAACGTCTGGAACGCAGTTGGGTGAACTCTGGTCACCAGCTGCGAAGATGATTGGTTTGTCTTTATTAGCTTTCTTTTCATCTGTTATGGTTGGTTTCTTTGCCGCTCGCGTTGCAGCATCTTATACAACCCACTTACGTAGTGACGTGTTTCATCAGGTTTTGGATTTTTCGCAGACAGAAATCAAGCGCTTTTCAATCCCAAGTCTTTTGACTCGGACGACCAATGATATTACCCAGGTACAGATGCTCTTTACCATGGGCTTGCAAGTGGTCACTCGTGGGCCAATTATGGCTATCTGGGCCATTGGAAAAATCCTTGGGAAATCGGAATACTGGCTCTGGGCAGTAGTGGTGGCTGTTATTGTGAATGTCTTGATGACCACTGTTCTCATGACTCTGGCCTTTCCAAAACAATCTGTCATCCAAAAATTGACAGATAAGCTCAATAGCATCACTCGTGAAAGTTTGACTGGGATTCGAGTTGTTCGTGCATACAATGCTGAGGATTATCAAGATGAAAAATTTGAAGCAGCCAATGATGAAGTGACGCGCCTCAATCTCTTTGTCAATCGATTGATGGCGATTATGAACCCGATTATGATGGCGATTTCCAGTGGACTAAGTTTAGCCATTTACTGGATCGGTGCCTATATCATCAACGATGCAAGTTTGACAGAACGTCTGCCACTCTTTAGTGATATGGTGGTCTTCATGTCCTATGCTATGCAGGTGGTGATGGGATTCCTTCTTATGGGAGCACTCTTTATCGTTCTTCCTCGTACCTTGGTTTCAGCAGGACGTATCAATCAAGTATTGGATTTGCATTCTTCTATTGAAAATCCTAGTCAAGTACAGACAGCGGATCCTTCAGTTCAAGGACAAGTGGAATTCCGTGATGTGACTTTCCGCTACTCTAAAAACTCAGAAGCAGTCGTGGAACATGTCGCTTTCAAAGTAGAAGCGGGTCAAACCGTGGCTTTCATCGGATCGACTGGATCAGGAAAGTCCACCCTAGTCAACCTCTTGCCTCGTTTTTACGACGTTTCAGATGGAGAAATCCTAGTGGATGGTGTCAATGTACAAGATTACAATTTGGAAGATTTGCGCAATAAGGTCGGCTATATCCCTCAAAAAGCAGTCCTCTTCTCAGGAGATGTCAAGGGGAACTTGGACTTTGGTAAGAGCAAAGAAACTCCTCTAAGCGAGGCTGCTATGTGGCAAGCTCTTGAATTGGCCCAGTCTAAAGCATTTATCGAGGACAAGGAAGCAGGTCTTGCATCAGAAGTAGCCCAAGGTGGAACCAACTTCTCAGGAGGTCAAAGACAGCGTTTGGCCATTGCGCGTGCCTTGGCTCGTAAACCAGAGATTCTCATCTTTGATGACTCTTTCTCAGCCTTGGACTACAAGACTGATCGTGTCCTTCGCCAAGAGCTAGCTGAGAAAACAAAATCCATGACCAAGCTCATCGTAGCGCAGCGGATTTCTACCATTATGGACGCCGACCTGATCTTAGTTTTGGATCAAGGAAAAGTCGTGGGACAAGGCACCCACAAGGAACTTCTAGCTACCAACGAAGTCTACCAAGAAATTGCCTACTCACAACTATCGAAGGAGGAATTGGAACATGGAAAATAAAAAAGTGTCGGTCTGGAAACAGTGCAAACCTTATATGGCAGGCCTCCAACTCCCTCTCCTAATAGCAGTTGTGGCTGCAGTTATTTCAAGTATCATTACTGTTTATGGTCCAACTAAGATTAAAGAAATCACTAACTTGATTTCAGATGGTTTGATGACAGGAATTGATTTAGAGGCTGTTTCAAGTATTGCTAGCTTTTTAGTGATTCTCTATGTATTTGGCGCCATCCTTAATTATACCCAGGCCTATATCTTTTCAACGAGTATTCAGCATTTTTCAAAACGCTTGCGGACAGCAATCGCTGAAAAGATTAATCGTTTGCCACTTGGCTATTTTGATCGTCATTCACAAGGAGACACCCTTTCGCGCGTGACCAATGATGTGGATACGGCAGCGCAATCTCTCAACCAAAGTCTAGGGACAGTTCTTTCAGCTAGTTTCTTGTTGATTGCTGTTTTGATTACCATGTTTGGCATGAACTGGATTTTGGCATTGGTAACCGTTGTATCAACCCTTGTTGGTTTTGCGGCGGTTTCCATAATCATGGCCAAGTCACAGGGTTATTTTAAAGCCCAACAAAATAATCTAGCGGCCGTCAATGGTTATGTGGAAGAGATGTACTCTGGCCATAATATAGTGACCAGCTACAACGCAGTGGACACCTCCAAAGCGAGATTTGCAGGTTTAAACCAAGACTTGCATGATAGTATCTGGAAATCTCAGTTTATCTCTGGTATCATGATGCCAGCCATGTTCTTTGTTGGGAACTTTAGTTATGTCTTAGTCATCATCGTTGGGGCCGCGCTGGCGTTAGAAGGACATATCACTATAGGGATTATTGTAGCCTTTATGGTTTACGTACGGACCTTCTCCCAACCTCTGTCACAGATTGCTCAAGGGATTACGAGCTTGCAACAAGCGAGTGCAGCCATGACTCGTGTATTAGAATTTCTAGCTGAAGCAGAGATGCAAGATGAATCTCACAAGGAAAGACAATTGAGCAACATGAAAGGGGAAGTAGTCTTTGATCACGTGTCCTTTGGCTATACACCAGAGCGCACCATCATCCATGATTTTTCTGCGACAGCTCATGCAGGTCAGAAGGTCGCTATCGTTGGACCGACTGGGGCTGGTAAGACAACCATTGTCAATCTTTTGATGAAGTTTTATGAGATTGATAAGGGAAGTATCCGCATCGACGGTGTGGATACCAAGGACATGAAGCGTTCGGAAGTACACGATGCATTTTCAATGGTCTTGCAGGACACTTGGCTCTTTGAAGGAACGATTCGAGAGAACTTGATCTATAATCAGACAGACATCAGTGATGAACGTATGATTGAAGCGTCCAAAGCAGTAGGAATCCACCACTTTATCATGACTTTGCCAGACGGCTACGACACTGTTTTGGATGACACCGTAACCTTGTCTGTTGGACAAAAACAACTTTTGACCATTGCTCGTGCCCTTCTCAAAGATGCACCGCTCTTGATTTTGGATGAAGCGACATCCTCAGTCGACACACGTACAGAGGAGTTGATTCAAAAAGCCATGGACCGTTTGATGGAGGGTAGAACTTCCTTTGTCATCGCCCACCGCTTGTCAACTATTCGTAATGCCGACTTGATTCTTGTCATGAAAGATGGCAATATCATCGAACAGGGCAACCATGAGGAACTGATGGCACAAGGTGGCTTCTATGCTGACTTGTACAATAGTCAGTTTACAGAAGACGAAGCAGAAGAATAAATCAAAAGAAGGCTTGACGGCCTTCTTTTTCTTATTTATACTAGTACACATAGAAAGAGAGAAGTATGAGTCAGAAATTATACAATATGAAATTTGCTGCTGTCTACTCAGCCTTGATTGCAAAAGTTGAGCGAAAGGGTGGAAAGGCAGAGTCAGTTCACCAAGTGACCAGTTGGTTGACAGGGTATGAAGTGAGTGACGTTCTTGCTTGTCTGGATAGGGATGTTACCTACGGAGATTTTTTTCGCCAAGCACCTTATTATGTCCCTGAACGAATTGCGATTACAGGGAAGATTTGCGGTGTCCGTATTGAGGAAATTGATGACCCTCTGATGCAGGAAATACGTCGGTTGGACAAACTAGTGGATTGGCTTGCCAAGGGGAAAACATCTCAACAAGTTCTAGAAAAATATGAGAAACATAAATGAAAAATTATCAAGAATGGTATCAAAATATCAGCTCCAGACTCACCGGCCATCCCACTCTTTTATTTCTGTTACGCAGTTTCAATCGTTTGATGACAGTCGCTATGCCTCTGGTCTATTTGACCTTACTAGTCACCACTTATCTGCAATTAGGACTTGGGAAGCAAGTTGGGATCTATTTGCTTGTCCCTGCATCAGGTTTTGTGATCTTGTCCCTGTTTCGTAAGAAAATCAATCACCCGCGCCCCTACGAAACTTGGGATATCAGTTCCTTGCTTGACAAGGATAGTTCGGATCAGTCTATGCCTAGTCGTCATGTTTTTTCGGCAACTATCATCTCCATGGCCTGTCTGCATGCCAGTCTACCTGTTGGCTTGGCATGCTTGCTCTTCTCAGCTTTGCTGGGCTTGGTGAGGGTTTTAGGAGGTGTTCATTATCCCAAGGATGTCTTGGTTGGCTATGCTTGTGGTCTGGTGTGGGGGTTTCTTTTCTTCCTATTCTGATATGTAAGTTAAGCTAGTCCTACAACCACTTACGGGCTCAGACTGACCACTTGCTTTTTTGCTCTTGTTTTCCTATCTTAGCTTTGATATAGTAGAGTCAGAAAGGAGATGTGATGAAGTTACGAATTGAGATTGACGGCAATTTAGAGGAGACTGAAATTGTCATCAAGACCCCTGCTTTGACAGATGAAATTGCGGACTTGCAACGGCTCTTGCAAGAGTCAAAGGCTCCGAGGTTGACTTTTTACAAGGGGACAGGTGAATATTATCTAGACCTTTCAGAAATTCTCTTCTTTGAAACAGAAGGGAGCAAGATCTACGCTCATACCCAGAAGGAAGCCTATGAAGTACGTCTCAAACTTTATGAGTTGGAGTCCATCTTGCCTCGCTATTTTAGTCGAGTGTCCAAGTCAACTATCGCAAACATCCGTCAGATCTACTCAGTGGACAAGTCCTTTTCAGGAACGGGCACCATTTCCTTTTATCAGACGCACAAGGAGGTTCATGTCTCACGGCATTACCAATCCCTCCTAAAAGAAAATCTAAGAAACATGAGGTAACAGACATGAAAAAGAAAGCATTTGGTATTATTTTATTGGTTTTAGCAACTTGGATCTTGCTGCAAGGAAATTTTGGCATTCCTTCTTTGGATGGTAAAATATGGCCTTTGATTGGTATCGCCTTTTTTGCTTACCAATCAGTTGAAGCTTTGCTTCGTCGTCATCTAACATCAGCAGTTTTTACCGCTCTAGTAGCCTTAATGATTGCGAATCATTTTTATAACATTTTGCCAATCCCAAACCAGTCTTTGTTTTGGGCTAGTATCCTAGCAGTGCTAGGTGTCGGCTATCTCACTCACTCAAGTAAGTTTTGGTATGGGAAAAAATGGTGGTACAACGGTGAGCGAACAGTCATCACGGATAAGGAAGTCACTTTTGGTAGTGGAACCTTCTATAAACAAGATCAAGAACTTGTAGACGATCAAGTGGAAGTCGCTTTTGGGGATGCTAAAATCTACTATGATAATGCAGAGATGTTAGGTGATTTTGCCACTCTGAATATCGAAGTGGCCTTCGGAAATGCAACTGTCTATGTTCCGCAACACTGGCGTGTAGACTTGAAAGTAGAAACATCCTTTGGTGCAGCCAAGGCAGACGCTCCTGTAGCCCCAACCAGCAAAACCTTGATTATTCGCGGGGAAGTTGCTTTTGGTAAACTTGGTGTTGTTTACGTCAAATAAAAAAATATTTCAATTCTCTTGATAAATTCAAGAAAGTGTGATAACATAGTACGGTATGTGGTGCTAGCACATCCGCTATATTAGATCTAATAGGAGGAAAACATAATGGCTAAAGTATGTTACTTTACAGGTCGTAAGACTGTATCAGGAAACAACCGTTCACACGCGATGAACCAAACAAAACGTGCCGTAAAACCAAACCTTCAAAAAGTTACTGTTCTTATCGATGGTAAACCTAAAAAAGTTTGGGCTTCAGCTCGTGCTTTGAAATCAGGTAAAGTTGAACGCGTTTAATAAAAATGAAAAGACCGCCTAGGTCTTTTTCTTTTGCTCTAGAGATAAAACCATTTGAAAAATAGAGTAAATATCTACCAATACAGCATTCTGCTTTTACACTTGGAATGAAATATGATAAAATAGAGTATCAACTAGTTGAGGTAAAAAAAATGACTGTAAAAATTAATACAAAAGATGGTCAAATCGAACTAACAGATGAAGTGATTGCAACCGTTGTAGGTGGTGCAGCAACTGAGATTTTTGGTGTGGTCGGTATGGCTAGCAAAAATACCCTCAAAGATAATTTCCAAGCCCTCCTTGGTAAGGAAAATTATGCAAAAGGTGTTGTCGTAAAAGCAGCCGAAGATGGCAGTATTGCAGTTGATGTTTATACCGTGTTGAGCTACGGAACAAAGATTAGTGAAGTCTCAAAAAACATCCAAGAGCGTGTTCGTTTTAGTTTGGAAAACCAACTAGGAATCACTGCTCAGACTGTGAATGTCTACATTCAAAATATCAAAGTTGTAGGAGAATAATCGTGTCAAAAATTACTACCAGCTTATTTCAAGAAATGGTGCAGGCTGCATCAACTCGTTTGAATAAGCAAGCAGAATATGTCAATTCATTAAACGTCTTTCCAGTTCCAGATGGAGATACTGGGACAAACATGGGAATGACCATCGAGAATGGTGCCAAAGAAGTAGCAGACAAGCCAGCTTCTACAGTTGGAGAAGTGGCGAGCATTCTTGCTAAGGGGCTCTTGATGGGTGCGCGTGGAAACTCAGGAGTTATCACATCTCAACTTTTCCGTGGCTTCTCCCAAGCTATCAAAGATAAAGACGAGTTAACAGGTCAAGATTTGGCCCTTGCTTTCCAATCTGGTGTCGAAGTAGCTTATAAAGCAGTTATGAAACCAGTCGAAGGAACTATTTTGACAGTTTCTCGTGGTGCGGCCATTGGGGCCAAGAAAAAAGCCGAGGAGACAGATGATGCTGTTGAGGTCATGCGAGCAGCCTTGGAAGGTGCTAAGAGAGCTCTAGCTAAGACTCCTGATATGCTCCCAGTCTTGAAAGAGGTTGGTGTCGTGGACTCTGGTGGTCAAGGTTTGGTCTTCATCTACGAAGGTTTCCTTTCAGCACTCACTGGTGAATACAGTGCTTCAGAAGACTTTGTAGCGACCCCTGCCAACATGAGTGAAATGATCAATGCAGAGCACCATAAGTCTGTAGCAGGGCATGTGGCAACTGAGGATATTACCTTCGGTTACTGTACGGAGATCATGGTTGCTCTCAAACAAGGTCCAACTTATTCTAAGGACTTTGACTATGATGAATTCCGTAACTACTTGAATGAACTTGGAGACTCGCTCCTTGTTGTCAACGATGATGAGATTGTCAAAGTTCACGTCCATACAGAAGATCCAGGTCTTGTCATGCAAGAAGGCCTTAAATATGGTAGCTTGGTCAAGGTTAAAGTAGATAACATGCGCAACCAACACGAAGCTCAAGTAGAAAAAGAAGCGCAAGTCAGCAAGCCAGCTGAAGAAAAGGAATATGCCCTTATCGCAGTAGTAGCAGGTCAAGGCTTGGCAGATATCTTCCGTGCCCAAGGTGTGGATTATGTCATTGAAGGTGGTCAAACCATGAATCCTTCAACAGAGGACTTTATCAAGGCTGTTGAGCAAGTCAATGCTCGCAACATCATCTTCTTGCCAAACAACAAAAATATCTTCATGGCAGCTCAATCTGCCACAGAGGTATTGGAACAACCAGCTGTTGTGGTAGAAGCTCGTACTCTTCCTCAAGGATTGACGAGTCTGCTTGCCTTTGACCCAAGCAAATCAATCGAAGAAAACAAAGAACGTATGACTGCAGCCCTCGGTGATGTCATCAGCGGTAGTGTAACGACTGCCGTTCGCGACACAACTATCGATGGCTTGGAAATTCATGAAAATGACAATCTTGGTATGGTAGATGGCAAAATCCTTGTGTCAAACCCTGACATGCACCAAACCTTGACTGAAACTTTGAAGCATATGCTAGACGAAGACAGTGAAATCGTGACTTTCTATGTCGGTGAAGACGGAAGTGAAGAACTTGCCAATGAAATTGCTCAAGAAATCGCAGAAGAATTTGAAGATGTCGAAGTTGAGATTCACCAAGGTCAACAACCTGTATATCCATATCTTTTCAGTGTGGAATAAAAATTTAATCGATTAAAAAGAAAGTTGATTTTTCAACTTTCTTTTTTTATGACATTTGTCATATTTCCTAGTGACAGAAGCATCTAGCTCCGCTAACTTCAAAGGACTATAATTGAAGTATGAAATGGAGGAAGAAGAAATGAAAAATAAAATGATTGTCGCAGTGAGTTTAGTAGCAGCAGGAGTTATGACCTATCTCATGTTTTCAGGATTGGACGAGGGCTTCTATCATTTTCCTTGGGAGCTATTTGCTTGCTTTGGAATGCTGTCTTGGCTCGTCAGAGAAGGTTTGAAATTAGTCAGAGATGTGAAAAAGGAGTTTGAGGAATGAAAAAGGCAATCATCTATTTCTTTATCGGCCTGTCACTCTTGGTATGGTTAGTGGAAATGTTTACTGGTTGGTTTGACCAAACCTTGCTTCGCCAATTTATTCGTGGTGCTTGGGGGGTTGGATTTATGATTTTCATTGTTTTCCCTATGGGAATGAAGTGGTTGAAAGGAGAATCTCATGACTGTGATTAAAGTTGAGAAATTGAGTAAGAAAATAAAAGACAAGGAGATCTTGCGAAACATCTCTTTTGAAATCAACGATGGTGAATGTGTCGCCTTGATCGGACCTAACGGAGCAGGGAAGACAACCTTGATTGATTGCCTCTTGGGCGACAAGTTCATGAGCTCAGGTCAGATAGGCATTCAAGGCTTTGCGCCAACAGATCCTCGATTAAAGAAGCTTGTTTCTGTCTTGCCTCAAGAAAATGCAGTTGTTCAAAGCTTGAAGGTGAAAGAACTTCTATCATTTTTCAAGTCACTTTATCCCGACAGCCTTTCAGACAAAGAAATTGATGATCTGTTAAGATTTTCGGACAAGCAAAAAAATCAGCTAGCGGGCAAGTTATCTGGTGGGCAAAAACGTTTGTTCTCTTTCGTGTTGACTTTAATAGGTCGTCCGAAAATTCTATTTTTAGATGAGCCGACTGCTGCCATGGATACCTCGACACGTCAGCATTTTTGGGAGATTGTCGATCGGTTGAAGAAAAATGGTGTCACCATTGTCTATTCTTCTCACTATATCGAAGAGGTAGAACATACGGCTGACCGCATTTTGGTGCTCCATAAGGGAGAATTGATTCGCGATACGACGCCTTATGCTATGCGTGGTGAAGAACAAGAAAAACACTTTACCGTGCCTCTAACCTATCAGGATTTTGTCAATACCCTGACTATAGTTCAAGAGCTTGAAATCAAGCAAAATGCTCTTTCCTTCACCACCAAAGAAGCCAGCCAAGTATGGAAAGCCTTGCAAGAACAGGGCTGCACGATCGAAGAAATTGAAGTTCGTAATCGAACTCTCTTAGACAGTATTTTCGAAACGACTCAAGACTAAAGGAGATTGACGATGAAAAATATGACAAGTCTCATGAAAGTGGAACTCATTTTGATGAAACGGCAAGCCGTCTACTACTTGCTTTCCATCGGACTTCCAAGTATGTTTTACCTTATATTCTCTGGTATGATGTCAGGGTCAGATATTCCAGAAATCGTTCTTCAAGCCTATCTTTTTGCCATGACTCTCTTTAGTATCATGTCAAGCGCCTTTTTCAGTATCCCTAGCACACTCGAATCCGACAAGACAAACAACTGGCAAAAATTGATCCAACATTCTCCTGTATCTATGGTAGAATATTATGTATCAAAACTGTTCAGTACTCTGCTAACTTTCTTGTTATCAATTATAGTTGTCTTTTCGGTTGGTCATTTTGTCCGTGGAGTTACGCTACCTTGGCTTGACTGGTTGGTAATAGGTGCTATTTTGCTGGTCGGAAGCGTGGTCTTTATCAGCATGGGTGTCTTGGTGAGCTTGCTTCCCAGTGCTCAACTGATGACGGTTATTGGAAATATTGCCTATATTGCTTTGGCTGTTCTAGGCGGACTATGGTTCCCTTTGAGTTCCTTCCCAGAATGGCTCCAATCCATTGGAAAACTGACTCCAACCTATCAACTGATGCAGGTCGTCTCTACTTATATGGAGCACCACGAGTTTAACGTTCTTGCTTCCTTGGTTGTACTAGGCTATACGGTTTTCTTTGGTGTCTTGGTAATCCAACTGAAAAAACGGATCGAGGTAAAATAAATCTATGTTGGAAAAATTAAAAAACACTCATTATATGTTTCATATTTCAACAGTGTTTATCATCTTTCCTATAGCGGGTGTCATCAGTGGAGAATACCCGCCTTTGACCTTGTTCTGGACATTATTATTTGTCCTAGCCTTTTATTCGATTTTATTAAGTCAAAACCGTACTGTGCAGTGGCTGGCTTGGTGGGTCATGATTGCCTACATTTTTTATACATCGGTTTGGCTGAATTCGGGTTTCACATGGTTTATCTTTTATTTATCCAATCTCCTTATTTATGAGCTGGATGAGATTTCTTTTCACTCTTGGCGCTTTGTCAGTTTTGCTGTCCTCCAACCATTGATTCTGACCGGAATCTATATGGTCAATCATGTTAGTCCTTGGCAACTCCTCTTTTTCTTGTTGACCTTTGTCTTTTCTGATGCCTTTACCTTTGGTCTCTATCGAATTCGAGTGTCAGAGGAAATAAAAGAAGAAAAGAGAAAGCAAAATGCTAAGCTCAATCTTTTCTTGGCTGAAAATGAACGCAGTCGTATCGGGCAGGATCTCCATGACAGCCTAGGTCATACCTTTGCTATGCTGAGTGTGAAGACGGACCTTGCCCTCCAGCTACTTCAAATGCAAGCCTATCCTCAAGTGGAAAAAGAATTAAAAGAAATTCATCAGATCAGTAAAGAATCCATGAATGAAGTTCGTACAATTATCGAAAATCTTAAATCCAGAACCCTTGTTTCTGAATTTACGACTGTTAAAAAAATGCTGGAAATTGCAGGAATTGAAACAGAAATCAATCACCAACTAGATACAGCTAGCCTAACTCAGGAATTAGAATCAACGGCCTCCATGATTTTACTTGAATTAGTGACCAACATCATCAAACATGCCAAAGCGTCGAAAGCCTACTTAAAATTAGAACGAACTGAGAAGGAACTCATTCTAACAGTGAGAGATGATGGCTGTGGCTTTGCTTCTCTAAAAGGGGATGAACTTCATACAGTCCGCGATCGTGTCCTTCCATTTTCTGGAGAAGTAAAGGTGATCAGTCAGAAACATCCGACGGAAGTGCAGGTTCGGCTACCTTATAAGGAGAGAAACTAAGATGAAACTACTTGTTGCAGAAGATCAAAGTATGTTGCGAGATGCTATGTGCCAGTTGCTTACCTTTCAACCAGATGTAGATTCTGTCCTACAAGCCAAGGATGGCCAAGAAGCAATCCAACTTTTAGAAAAAGAGTCTGTCGATATCGCCATTCTTGACGTAGAAATGCCTGTTAAGACAGGCCTCGAAGTCTTGGAGTGGATACGAGCAGAAAAGCCAGAAACAAAGGTGGTTGTGGTGACGACCTTCAAACGCCCTGGCTATTTTGAACGCGCGATTAAGGCTGGAGTGGATGCATATGTCTTGAAAGAAAGAAGCATTGCAGACCTCATGCAAACCTTGCATACTGTCCTCGAAGGGCACAAGGAGTATTCGCCTGAATTGATGGAAGTGGTGATGACGCATCCTAATCCATTGACAGAACAAGAGATTGCTGTCTTAAAGGGAATTGCTCAGGGCTTGTCTAACCAAGAAATCGCAGATCAGCTTTATCTATCAAATGGAACCGTCCGAAACTATGTTACCAATATTCTTTCGAAACTAGATGCTGGTAATCGAACAGAGGCAGCCAACATTGCAACAGAATCTGGTTGGCTTTGATAAGAAGGGTTAAAAAATTCCAAAACAATAGCTTGAGTTGAAAGAAATCCATACTAAAATGTAGGAGGTAAATCGCCTCCTTTTTTTGGTTTAGAAAAGCTGTTAGAACTAGTGTCAAAGAGTTAAAAGATCAGAATAAAAATGAAAAATATCTTGACAATGAAGGAAAAATTGTGTTACAATAATAGACGGTACTTTTTACTTTTGGTCTCTCAAAAGTGTACAGGGACGTGCTGACAAATGTTGCAAAAGTACACACAGATGGTAGCTGTCACCAAGTGTATCATCACCAAAAATAAAAAAAACAGGAGAATGTAGATGCCTACAATTAACCAATTGGTTCGCAAACCGCGTAAATCAAAAGTAGAAAAATCTAAATCACCAGCTTTGAACGTTGGTTACAACAGTCATAAAAAAGTTCAAACAAATGTTTCTTCACCACAAAAACGTGGTGTTGCAACTCGTGTTGGAACAATGACACCTAAAAAACCTAACTCTGCCCTTCGTAAATTCGCTCGTGTACGTTTGAGCAACCTTATCGAAGTTACTGCCTACATCCCAGGTATCGGACACAACTTGCAAGAGCACAGCGTGGTGCTTCTTCGTGGTGGACGTGTAAAAGACCTTCCAGGGGTACGTTACCATATCGTCCGTGGTGCACTTGATACTGCAGGTGTTAACGATCGTAAACAAGGCCGTTCTAAATACGGTACTAAACGTCCAAAAGCATAAGGAAAGGGGATAAAGAGAAATGAGTCGTAAAAATAGAGCTCCAAAACGTGATGTATTGCCAGATCCGCTTTACAATTCACAACTAGTTACTCGTCTTATCAACCGCGTTATGCTTGATGGTAAACGTGGTACAGCTGCTTCAATCGTTTACGGTGCTTTTGAGCAAATCAAAGAAGCTACTGGCAACGATGCACTTGAAGTATTTGAAACAGCTATGGAAAACATCATGCCTGTACTTGAAGTACGTGCACGTCGTGTTGGTGGATCTAACTACCAAGTCCCAGTTGAAGTTCGTCCAGAACGTCGTATAACACTTGGACTTCGTTGGTTGGTAACAATCGCTCGCCTTCGTGGTGAACACACAATGCAAGATCGTCTTGCAAAAGAAATCTTGGACGCTGCTAACAACACTGGTGCAGCAGTTAAGAAACGTGAAGACACTCACCGTATGGCTGAAGCTAACCGTGCCTTCGCACACTTCCGTTGGTAAGATAGGATGCGAAAGCGTTAAGAAAGTCCCAGAGAAAATAGGGAATCGAAGCAGGTTGCGATTGCAACCAATGAGATTCATCTTTTTCTCCAGACTTTTAGCTTGAGCTCAACTAAATCATGATGCTAGGAACGGTAAGGATGCACAGTGAAAATAGGAAACTGACGCAGTATTCGATGAATACAAGGAAGTTTATCTTTTTCACCCCGCATCCCGTTCTGGCTCAAATAATGAGACCAAGAGCTTTTAGCCCGAGTTCAATTCAACTTACCAGCTCGTAAGTTGAAACCAACAAAAACAAGATAAACATTGAGAACGGGTAGGTCCTGCCTATCCGTTTTTTCTAAATAATGTTATAATAGATTGTAAAATAAAAAATAGGAGAAACTAACCTCATGGCACGCGAATTTTCACTTGAAAAAACTCGTAATATCGGTATCATGGCTCACGTCGATGCCGGTAAAACAACAACTACTGAGCGTATTCTTTACTACACTGGTAAAATCCACAAAATCGGTGAAACTCACGAAGGTGCGTCACAAATGGACTGGATGGAGCAAGAGCAAGAACGTGGTATCACTATCACATCTGCTGCGACAACAGCTCAATGGAATAACCACCGCGTAAACATCATCGACACACCAGGACACGTGGACTTCACAATCGAAGTACAACGTTCTCTTCGTGTATTGGATGGTGCAGTTACCGTTCTTGACTCACAATCAGGTGTTGAGCCTCAAACTGAAACAGTTTGGCGTCAAGCAACTGAGTACGGAGTTCCACGTATCGTATTTGCCAACAAAATGGACAAAATCGGTGCTGACTTCCTTTACTCAGTAAGCACACTTCACGACCGTCTTCAAGCAAACGCACACCCAATCCAATTGCCAATCGGTGCTGAAGATGACTTCCGTGGTATCATCGACTTGATCAAGATGAAAGCTGAAATCTATACTAACGACCTTGGTACAGATATCCTTGAAGAAGATATTCCAGCTGAATACCTTGACCAAGCTCAAGAATACCGTGAAAAATTGATCGAAGCAGTTGCTGAAACTGATGAAGAATTGATGATGAAATACCTCGAAGGTGAAGAAATCACTAACGAAGAATTGAAAGCTGGTATCCGTAAAGCGACTATCAACGTTGAATTCTTCCCAGTATTGTGTGGTTCTGCCTTCAAGAACAAGGGTGTTCAATTGATGCTTGATGCGGTTATCGACTACCTTCCAAGCCCACTTGACATCCCAGCAATCAAAGGTATCAACCCAGATACAGACGAAGAAGAAACTCGTCCAGCATCTGACGACGAGCCATTTGCAGCTCTTGCCTTCAAGATCATGACTGACCCATTCGTAGGTCGTTTGACATTCTTCCGTGTTTACTCAGGTGTTCTTCAATCAGGTTCATACGTATTGAACACTTCTAAAGGTAAACGTGAACGTATCGGACGTATCCTTCAAATGCACGCTAACAGCCGTCAAGAAATTGACACTGTTTACTCAGGTGATATCGCTGCTGCCGTTGGTTTGAAAGATACTACAACTGGTGACTCATTGACAGATGAAAAAGCTAAAATCATCCTTGAGTCAATCAACGTTCCAGAACCAGTTATCCAATTGATGGTTGAGCCAAAATCTAAAGCTGACCAAGACAAGATGGGTATTGCCCTTCAAAAATTGGCTGAAGAAGATCCAACATTCCGCGTTGAAACAAACGTTGAAACTGGTGAAACAGTTATCTCAGGTATGGGTGAACTTCACCTTGACGTCCTTGTCGATCGTATGCGTCGTGAGTTCAAGGTTGAAGCGAACGTAGGTGCTCCTCAAGTATCTTACCGTGAAACATTCCGCGCTTCTACTCAAGCACGTGGATTCTTCAAACGTCAGTCTGGTGGTAAAGGTCAATTCGGTGATGTATGGATTGAATTTACTCCAAACGAAGAAGGAAAAGGATTCGAATTCGAAAACGCAATCGTCGGTGGTGTGGTTCCTCGTGAATTCATCCCAGCGGTTGAAAAAGGTTTGGTAGAATCTATGGCTAACGGTGTTCTTGCAGGTTACCCAATGGTTGACGTTAAAGCTAAGCTTTACGATGGTTCATACCACGATGTCGACTCATCTGAAACTGCCTTCAAGATCGCGGCTTCACTTGCTCTTAAAGAAGCTGCTAAGACTGCACAACCAGCTATCCTTGAGCCAATGATGCTTGTAACCATCACTGTTCCTGAAGAAAACCTTGGTGATGTTATGGGTCACGTAACTGCTCGTCGTGGACGTGTAGATGGTATGGAAGCTCACGGTAACAGCCAAATCGTTCGTGCTTACGTTCCACTTGCTGAAATGTTCGGTTACGCAACTGTTCTTCGTTCTGCATCTCAAGGACGTGGTACATTCATGATGGTATTTGACCACTACGAAGATGTACCTAAGTCAGTACAAGAAGAAATCATTAAGAAAAACAAAGGTGAAGAATAATCCATCTTCGCTATAGAAAGAAGTCACTATGGTGGCTTCTTTTTTATGTTCTATATCAAAGAAGGTTAGAAAAACATGCTCTAAATTAAATTTGGAAGTAATAAAATCGTTCAATTCCCTATTCATATTTATAAAAATAGGAAAAACATTCATAAAAACACGCTTAGATAGAAAATTCAGAAAATTGCTTCTTTTGTCTTGAAAATTTTTGAAAAAATGGTATGATAGTAACAAGCTATTTTTAAGAGAAGAGAAAGGGGAACAATGGAGAAAATCAGTTTAGACGCTCCTAAGACGGGGTCGGACCTAGTTTTGGAAACCCTCCGTGATTTAGGGATTGATACTATATTTGGTTATCCTGGTGGTGCAGTCTTACCTTTGTATGATGCTATATACAACTTTAAAGGCATTCGCCACATCTTAGGACGCCATGAGCAAGGGTGTTTGCACGAAGCTGAAGGTTATGCCAAATCAACTGGAAAGTTGGGTGTCGCAGTCGTCACAAGTGGACCAGGAGCAACAAATGCCATTACAGGGATTGCGGATGCCATGAGCGATAGCGTTCCCCTTTTGGTCTTTACGGGTCAGGTGGCGCGAGCTGGGATTGGGAAAGATGCCTTTCAGGAGGCAGATATTGTCGGCATTACAATGCCCATTACCAAGTACAATTACCAAGTCCGTGAGACAGCTGACATTCCTCGTATCATTACGGAAGCTGTCCATATCGCGACCACAGGTCGTCCAGGTCCAGTTGTAATTGACTTGCCAAAGGATGTATCTGCCTTAGAGACGGACTTCATCTATTCACCAGAGGTAAATTTACCGAGTTATCAACCGACGATAGAACCGAACGACATGCAAATCAAGAAAATCTTGAAGCAATTGTCCAAGGCTAAGAAACCTGTTTTGTTGGCAGGTGGTGGTATCAGCTATGCAGAAGCTTCTAAAGAACTGAATGAATTTGCTGAACGCTATCAAATTCCAGTTGTGACCAGTCTTTTGGGGCAAGGAACGATTGCGACAAGTCATCCACTCTTCCTTGGTATGGGAGGCATGCACGGTTCTTTCGCAGCCAACATTGCCATGACCGAAGCGGACTTTATGATTAGTATTGGTTGCCGTTTCGATGACCGCCTGACTGGTAATCCTAAGACCTTTGCTAAGAATGCCAAGGTTGCTCATATCGACATTGACCCAGCAGAGATTGGCAAGATTATTAATGCAGATATTCCAGTGGTTGGGGATGCTAAGAAAGCCTTGCAGATGCTACTGGCAGAACCAACTGTTCATAATAATACTGAAAAGTGGATTGACAAAGTCACTAAGGACAAGAACCGCGTTCGTTCTTATGATAAGAAAGAACGTGTGGTTCAACCGCAGGCAGTCATTGAACGCATCGGTGAGTTGACGAATGGGGATGCTATTGTCGTTACTGACGTTGGCCAACACCAAATGTGGACAGCCCAGTATTATCCATATCAGAATGAACGTCAATTGGTCACATCTGGTGGCTTGGGGACCATGGGATTCGGAGTTCCTGCAGCTATTGGAGCCAAGATTGCAAATCCAGAAAAAGAAGTCATCCTTTTTGTCGGTGATGGTGGCTTCCAAATGACCAACCAAGAACTAGCTATCCTAAACATCTACAAGGTGCCGATTAAGGTTGTCATGTTGAATAACCACTCCCTAGGAATGGTTCGTCAGTGGCAGGAATCCTTCTATGAAGGTAGAACGTCAGAGTCAGTGTTTGATACTCTTCCTGACTTCCAGCTGATGGCACAGGCTTACGGCATCAAAAACTACAAGTTTGATAATCCAGAGACGATAGAGAAGGATCTAGAATCCATTCTGGAGGATGTGCCGATGTTTATCGAGGTGGATATTTCTCGTAAGGAACAGGTTTTACCAATGGTACCAGCTGGGAAGAGCAATCATGAGATGTTGGGGGTGAAGTTCCATGCGTAGAATGTTAACGGCAAAACTACAAAATCGTTCAGGAGTCCTCAATCGCTTTACAGGTGTCCTTTCTCGTCGTCAGGTCAACATTGAGAGTATCTCAGTTGGTGCGACAGAGAATCCTGATGTATCAAGGATTACCATCATTATTGATGTGGCTTCACATGATGAGGTCGAGCAAATCATCAAGCAACTCAACCGTCAGATCGATGTGATTCGCATTCGGGATATTACAGATAAACCACACTTGGAAAGAGAAGTTATCTTGGTGAAGGTGTCTGCGCCTGCTGAAAAGCGTGCAGAAATCTTGGCTATTATTCAACCTTTCCGTGCAACGGTGGTGGATGTGGCTCCAAGCTCGATTACGATCCAGATGACTGGGAATGCTGAAAAGAGTGAGGCACTCTTGCGAGTAATCCGTCCTTATGGAATTAGAAATATTGCTCGAACAGGTGCAACTGGATTTACCCGTGATTAAAAATCCAACTTAAATTTGTTAAACCAGCCTAAAAGGCAATAAATAATAGAAAAGAGAGAAAAACTATGGCAGTTCAAATGGAATACGAAAAAGATGTAAAAGTAGCAGCGCTTGACGGTAAAAAAATCGCTGTTATCGGTTATGGTTCACAAGGACATGCGCATGCGCAAAACTTGCGTGATTCAGGTCGTGATGTCATTATCGGTGTACGTCCAGGTAAATCTTTTGACAAAGCAAAAGAAGATGGATTTGACACTTACACAGTAGCAGAAGCCACTAAATTGGCTGATGTCATCATGATTTTGGCACCAGACGAAATCCAACAAGAATTGTACGAAGCAGAAATCGCTCCAAACTTGGAAGCTGGGAATGCAGTTGGATTTGCCCATGGTTTCAACATTCACTTTGAATTTATCAAAGTACCTGCAGATGTGGATGTCTTCATGTGTGCCCCTAAAGGACCAGGACACTTGGTACGTCGTACTTACGAAGAAGGTTTTGGTGTTCCAGCTCTTTATGCAGTCTACCAAGACGCTACAGGAAATGCTAAAAACATTGCTATGGACTGGTGTAAAGGTGTTGGAGCAGCTCGTGTTGGTTTGCTTGAAACAACTTACAAAGAAGAAACAGAAGAAGATTTGTTTGGTGAACAAGCTGTACTTTGTGGCGGTTTGACTGCCCTTATCGAAGCAGGTTTTGAAGTCTTGACAGAAGCAGGCTATGCCCCAGAATTGGCTTACTTTGAAGTTCTTCATGAAATGAAATTGATCGTTGACTTGATCTATGAAGGTGGATTCAAGAAAATGCGTCAATCAATTTCAAACACTGCTGAGTACGGTGACTATGTATCAGGTTCACGTGTCATTACTGAGCAAGTTAAAGAAAACATGAAAGCTGTCTTGGCAGACATCCAAAATGGTAAATTTGCAAATGACTTTGTAAATGACTATAAGGCTGGTCGTCCAAAACTCACTGCTTACCGTGAACAAGCAGCTAATCTTGAAATTGAAAAAGTTGGTGCAGAACTACGTAAAGCAATGCCATTCGTTGGTAAAAACGACGACGACGCATTCAAAATCTACAACTAATTCTTAGAATAAAAACAGAAGGCGAGTTGGGGGGTACCTAACTCGCTTTTTACCTTGTAAAGTATTTGAGGAGGAGACATGCTAAGTGCAAAAGATGTGGTGAAAGCCCACAAAGTTTTAAGTGGTGTAGTAGTCAATACACCACTGGAATATGATCATTATTTATCAGAAAAGTATGGAGCTAAGATTTATCTGAAAAAGGAAAATGCGCAACGAGTTCGCTCTTTTAAAATTCGTGGAGCTTATTATGCCATTTCTCAGTTAACGAAAGATGAACGTGAGCGTGGTGTAGTCTGTGCATCAGCGGGGAATCACGCTCAAGGTGTCGCTTACACTTGTAAGGAGATGAAGATTCCTGCAACAATTTTTATGCCTATTACAACACCGCAACAAAAGATTGGGCAGGTTCGCTTTTTCGGTGGAGAGTTCGTGACAATCAAGTTGGTTGGGGATACCTTTGATGCTTCTGCTAAGGCAGCACAAGAATTCACCGTTTCAGAAAATAGAACCTTTATTGATCCTTTTGATGATGTCCATGTTCAAGCTGGTCAAGGGACTGTAGCCTATGAAATTCTTGAAGAAGCCCGTAAAGAGTCTATTGATTTTGATACAGTACTAGTTCCGGTAGGTGGTGGCGGACTGATTGCAGGGGTTTCAACTTACATCAAAGAAACCAATCCCGCTATCGAAGTGATTGGGGTAGAAGCCAATGGAGCTCGCTCTATGAAAGCTGCCTTTGAGGCTGGAGGACCAGTTAAACTCAAAGAAATTGATAAGTTCGCTGATGGGATAGCTGTACAGAAAGTCGGACAGTTGACCTATGAAGCGACGCGAAAGAATGTTGAAACGTTGATTGGGGTAGATGAGGGATTGATTTCTGAGACCTTGATTGATCTTTATTC
This sequence comes from Streptococcus oralis, assembly GCF_003942585.1. GTDB lineage: Bacteria > Bacillota > Bacilli > Lactobacillales > Streptococcaceae > Streptococcus > Streptococcus oralis_BE. The sequence goes on from NZ_RJNK01000007.1 coordinate 39,487, forward strand.
TAAGCAAGGAATTGTCGCCGAACCCGCTGGAGCGGCCAGCATTGCAGCCTTGGAAGTCCTATCAGACTATATCAAAGGCAAGACAGTTTGCTGCATCATTTCTGGGGGAAATAACGATATTAACCGTATGCCAGAAATGGAAGAACGTGCCTTGATTTACGATGGCATCAAGCATTACTTTGTAGTCAATTTCCCACAACGTCCAGGGGCTCTTCGTGAGTTTGTAAATGACATCTTGGGACCGTATGATGACATCACTCGTTTTGAGTATATCAAACGGGCCAGCAAGGGGACAGGGCCGGTCTTGATTGGGATTGCTCTCGCTGATAAGCATGATTATGCTGGCTTGATTCATCGGATGGAAAAGTTTGACCCGTCTTATATCAATCTGAACGGAAATGAAACTTTGTATAATATGCTAGTCTAAAATAAATTTGCTATCATATTATTTGCCAATTTCCTATAATGATGCTATAATGATGGTGACGAAAGGGGGAGATTCCCATGGTTTTACATGTTTTACTTGTTCTCTTTATTCTAGTGCTGATTGCATCGGCGATTATTGTCAGCTCTGTATATGTTGTAAGGCAACAGTCTGTCGCTATTATCGAGCGTTTTGGTAAATACCAAAAGTTGAGTAATAGTGGTATTCATGTACGAGCACCTTTTGGAATTGATAGAATTGCGGCCAGGGTGCAGTTGCGTCTATTGCAAAGTGAGATCGTCGTGGAAACAAAAACACAAGATAATGTATTTGTGACCATGAATGTGGCGACTCAGTATCGAGTGAATGAAAACAATGTCACAGATGCTTACTATAAACTAATGAGACCAGAAGCTCAAATCAAATCCTATATTGAGGATGCCTTGCGTTCGTCTGTACCGAAATTGACCTTGGATGAGCTCTTTGAGAAAAAAGATGAAATCGCATTAGAAGTTCAAAAACAAGTAGCAGAAGAAATGTCTACATATGGTTACATCATTGTAAAAACACTGATTACGAAGGTTGAGCCTGACGCTGAAGTTAAACAATCAATGAATGAAATCAACGCTGCCCAACGTAAGAGAGTTGCTGCGCAAGAACTTGCAGAAGCAGATAAGATTAAAATCGTGACAGCGGCAGAAGCAGAGGCAGAAAAAGATCGCCTACACGGGGTAGGGATTGCAGAACAGCGTAAGGCTATTGTTGACGGACTTGCTGATTCTATTCAAGAATTAAAAGGAGCCAATGTTGAACTCACGGAAGCCCAGATTATGTCCATTCTATTAACAAATCAGTATTTGGATACTTTGAATAATTTCGCAGACAATAAGGGCAATAACACCATCTTCCTACCAGCAAATCCTGATGGAGTTGAAGATATACGAACAAGCATATTATCAGCTTTAAAAGCTAAGTAATAACAATTTATTATTTGTTTTCAATAAGTAGATGTTTTTTTGTGGATAATCCTAAAAGAATGGATATATTTCAGTATCGTAAAGAACAAAATAGGAGAAGAACATGGCTAAATCAAACTTTGAAAAAGTAGAATCAGTTGTTGGCTGGGTTCGTGATAAGAAAATCACAGGTTACCGTATCTCTAAGGAAACAAATGCACGTGAAATGTCAATCATTGCTTTGGCACAGGGTCGTGCAAAAGTGAAAAATATTTCATTTGAAACAGCCCTAGGTTTGATTGATTTTTATGACAAGAATCATGAAAAATTTGAAGATTGAACTAGGCTTACAGGCAGATTCTTAAAATGGATCTGCCTTTTGTTTTGCAAAGGGTTAGTAAAAAGACTACATAATTTTATGCAGTCTTTGTTTGTTATTTGAGATAGCGCTGAAGAAACTCTCGCGTTCGTTCTTCTTTAGGGTTCGTGAAGAGGTCTTCTGGTTTGCCTTCTTCAGCAATGACGCCCTTATCCATAAAGATAACACGGTGTGAGACATCGCGGGCGAACTCCATTTCGTGGGTGACGACGATCATAGTCAGGCCTTCTTGAGCCAGGTCTTGCATGATTTTAAGGACTTCACCGACCATTTCTGGATCCAGAGCAGATGTTGGTTCGTCGAAAAGGATAGCGTCAGGATTCATGGAGAGGGCACGAGCAATGGCTACACGTTGCTTTTGTCCACCAGAGAGTTGTTTTGGTTTGGCTTGCCAATAGCGTTCTCCCATGCCGACTTTTTCAAGATTTTCTTTAGCAATTTTTTCAGCTTCAGAGCGTTCTCTTTTGAGGACAGTCGTTTGGGCGACAATAGTATTTTCGAGAACATCGAGGTTTTCAAAGAGATTAAAGGATTGAAAAACCATACCGAGTTTTTCACGATAGTGAGTAAGGTCATAGCCTTTTGCAAGGACGTTTTCTCCTCGGTAGAGAATTTCTCCCTCAGTAGGTGTTTCAAGTAGGTTGATAGAACGTAGGAAGGTTGATTTTCCGCTTCCTGAGCTCCCGATGATGGAGATAACCTCTCCTTTGTGGACTGATAGAGAGATGTCTTTTAGGACTTCATTTTGTCCATAGGATTTTTTGAGGTGTTTAATTTCAAGAATAGGTTGACTCATTATTTCAAGTCCTCCGTTTGCATTTGATTAGCACCTGTAGTGTAGGTATCCATGTCCATACGTCTTTCGATGAAGCGTAGAATACGGGTCACTGTGAAGGTGAGGGCAAAGTAAATCACGGCAATGATTGTAAATGTCTGGAAGTATTGATAAGTTTGGGTGGCCACAGTATTACCAGAGAAGTAGAGTTCTACCACAGAGATAACATTCAGAACAGAGGTATCTTTGATATTGATGACAAACTCATTACCAGTAGCAGGTAAGATATTGCGAACGACCTGAGGTAGGACAACCTTACGCATGGTCTGATTATGGGTCATACCAAGAGCAGTTGCGGCTTCAAACTGTCCCTTATCAACTGCTAGGATACCTCCACGGACGATTTCTGTCATATAGGCACCAGTGTTGATTGAAACGATGAAGATGGCTGCAAGTGTACGATCGAGATTGATTCCAAAGGCTTGTGCTGTACCGTAGTAGATAACCATAGATTGAACGATCATTGGTGTACCACGGAAAATTTCAATATAGACATTGAGGATCCAGCCAAGCAGTTTTTGCAAGCCATAGATGGCCTTGTTTTCAGATAGTGGAGCAGTACGGAAGACTCCGATTGCAAGCCCGATAATAAGTCCTGCGATGGTCCCGATAATGGAGATCAAGAGTGTGATACCAGCACCACGCAAGAGTTGTTGCCAGTTTTCAGAAAGAATTTTAGCGACTTGACTAAAGAAGCTGCTTTCTTCCTCCGTTGTTGTCGCCTCCACTGGTTGCTCTTTAATCATCCGATCCATGAGAGCTACTTGTTCGTCCTTAGAAATGGTTTCGATGCTGGCATTGATTTGGCTGATGCGGCTGTCATCTTTACGAAGTCCAATGGCAATAGCTGTATCTTCTTCGCCAGTTTTGAAACCTGGTTGAGGTTGAATCATTTTGAACTTAGCGTTGGCAGACTCAGCGGTCAGTGCTTCAGGTCGTTCTGAAACATAGGCATCGATGACACCTGCTTCAAGTGCTTGGCGCATCTGAGCAAAATCCCCCATGGCTGTTTCTTTCTTGGCACCAGGGATTTGGGAAATCAGGTCATAAAGGTAAACGCCTTGTTGAGACGTGATTTTTGCTCCGCTAAAGTCGTTTAAAGATTTGGCGTTGGCATAGACAGAGTCCTTTTTGACCAATAGAACAGGTTCACTAGTATAGTAACTGCTTGAAAAGGCAATTTCTTGTTTGCGTTCAGCCGTTGGGCTCATACCTGCAATAATCATATCGATTTTGCCAGAAGTAAGAGCAGGAACAAGTCCTTCCCACTTGGTTTTCACGACCAAAGGTTCCTTACCTAGATCTTTGGCAATCTTTTTAGCGATTTGGACATCGTAGCCATTGGCATATTGGTTGGTACCGTCAATTTTGACGGCGCCGTTACTATCATCGTCTTGTGTCCAGTTGAAGGGGGCGTAAGCTGCCTCCATCCCGATGCGTAAATATTCGTCAGCTTGGACCTGGCTAACTAGTCCCAGTGTAAGGGCTAGGCTAGCAAGGATAGATAAGCATAATTTTTTCATGTTTTCTCCTATTTCTAGTCTAAAAATGACTTCTCTCTATTGTATCGAAAAATAGTGAGATTTTCAATACAAGTAAGCCTTTACTTATAAAAAATGATATAATGATAGCAAAGATAAAAAGGGGGATTGTGTTGTGAAAAAGACTTTTTTCGTGCTTTTATTTAGCTTGTTTTGTATTTTACCACTCTCTGTTTTTGCGGTTGATTTCAAGATTCGCTCTTATCAAGGTGATTTGTATATTCATGCAGATAATACAGCAGAATTTAGGGAGAAAGTAGTCTATCATTTTGATGAGGATTTTAATGGACAACTAGTAGGACTTGGCCGTGCTGGTAAGATGCCAAAGGGCTTTGAAATAGATTCCAGTCCGAAGATTCAGGTATGGAAAAATGCTAGTGCCATTGAGAATGTCAATAGTGAAGTGATAGAAGAATCGGAAGGTTATACTGTAAAAGTGTATAATCCAGGCCAAGAAGGGGATACCGTTGAAGTGGTAATCACATGGCAACTAAAAAACCTCCTATTTCTATATGATGATATCGCGGAACTTAATTGGCAGCCCCTGACGGATAGTTCAGAACCTATCGAAAATTTTGAGTTTCGAGTAACGGGCTTTAATGGAGCAGAAAAATTGTTCTTTCATACAGGGAAACTCTTTACAGAGGGCAAGGTAGAAAAGATAGATGGTGATTATCGTGTTCATTTACAGAACCTACCTCGTCAGCGTGGGGTTGAATTGCATGCCTATTGGCCTAGAAAAGATTTTGGAACAGCTTTGGATCAGGGATTGAAGGGCAATCGTTTAGCAGAATTTGAGAAAATAGAGGAATCCATTACTGCTGAAAAAGCTCAGAGCAAAGCTCTGGTTATGTGGATTATCCCTTTGCTACTCTCGCTTTCCTTAGCCTTTAGTGTTATTTTCTACTGCATTTACAGAAGAAAAACCTCCCCATCGAAGAAATATGCTAAAAATCACCGCCTCTATGAACCGCCAATGGACTTAGAACCGATGGTTTTATCGGAAGCTGTTTACTCCACTTCTTTAGAGGAAGTCAGTCCCTTGACCAAGGGAGGAGGGAAATTCACCTTTGACCAACTCGTTCAGGCAACTTTATTGGATGTGATCGACCGTGGAAATGTTTCAATCATCTCAAATGGAGATGAGGTCCGTTTAAAAGTCGTAAAAGAAAAAGGATTGGCAAGTTTTGAAAAAGATTGCCTTAATTTGGCCTTTTCAGGAAGAGAAGAAGTGCTTGTTTCAGATTTGTTTGCAGATTACCAAGTGTCAACTAGCCTTTACCAAGGTGCAAAAGCAGCTGATGAAAAACGGATTCAGAAAACGGGACGTAAGCTTAAGTCGTCTTTTGAGCAAGCTCTGAAGCAGATGCAGGATGGAGTGAGAAAGCGGGTTTCCTCTTTGCAACTTCCAGATTACTATCGTCCACTGAGTAATGGAGAAAAAATCTTGCGATTGACGATAGGTGTCTCTACGCTTCTACCTGCTTTCGTTGGTTTTGGCTGGTTCTTGTATAGTTTGGATGCTCACGGGTATCTTTCCCTGCCACTTCCTATCCTTGGGTTTGTGAGCTTGATGTTAGCTGCCGTCTATTATTGGACGACCCGATTTGATACTCGTGATGGTGTTTTAAACGAAGAAGGGCTAGAAGCATACTATCTCTGGACTAGTTTTGAAAACATGCTTCGCGATATCGCTCACCTAGACAAGGCCGAATTAGAGAGTATTGTTCTTTGGAATCGCCTCCTTGTCTATGCTACTTTATTTGGTTATGCGGACAAGGTGAGCCATTTGATGAAATCTTATCAGATTCAAGTTGAGAATCCAGATATCAATCTTTACGTAGCTTATGGCTGGCACAGTATGTTTTATCATTCAACTGCTCAAATGAGCCACTATGCTAGTATTGCAAACACAGCAAGTACCTACTCTGTATCTTCTGGAAGTGGTTCGTCTGGTGGCGGATTCTCAGGAGGCGGAGGCGGTGGAAGCATCGGCGCCTTCTAGAAAAAATCTATCGCAACATCCGAAATTATGCTATAATAGAGGACAGAAAAAGGAGTAATGTATGTATTTTATTGAAATTTTGAAGTCAATCTTTTTTGGGATTGTTGAAGGAATTACAGAATGGTTGCCAATTTCAAGTACTGGACACTTGATTTTGGTTGAAGAATTTGTCCAATACAAGGATCAAAATGAAGCTTTCATGTCCATGTTTAATGTTGTCATCCAGCTTGGTGCCATTTTAGCAGTTATGGTAATTTACTTTAACAAGCTCAATCCCTTCAAACCTGGTAAAAACAAGGTTGAAGTTCGTCGAACTTGGCAATTGTGGTCAAAAGTCTTCGTTGCAACCTTGCCTTTGCTATTGGTCTTTAAACTAGATGATTGGTTTGATGCCAACTTCCACAACATGGTTTCAGTTGCTATTATGTTGATTATTTACGGGGTTGCCTTTATCTATCTTGAAAAAAGAAATAAGGCCCAAGCTATTGAACCAACAGTAACTGAGTTAGACAAGTTGCCTTATAAAACAGCCCTTTACATTGGGCTCTTCCAAGTCCTCGCCCTTTTACCAGGAACAAGTCGTTCAGGTGCTACTATCGTCGGTGGTTTGTTGAATGGAACAAGCCGCTCTGTTGTAACGGAGTTCACCTTTTACCTTGGGATTCCTGTTATGTTCGGAGCTAGTGCTTTAAAGATTTTCAAATTTATTAAGGCAGGTCAGCTCTTGAGTTTTGGTCAACTATTCTTGCTCTTGGTTGCTATGGGAGTAGCCTTTGCGGTCAGCATGGTTGCTATTCGTTTCTTGACCAGCTATGTGAAGAAGCACGACTTTACACTCTTTGGGAAATACCGTATCGTACTCGGTAGTGTCTTGTTGCTCTATAGTTTTGTGCGTTTATTTGTATAAGAAAAAAGCTTGAAGGGAGATTCCTTCAAGCTTTTTAAAATCCTGTCACTGTAATTCCTAGTAGACGAATGCCTTTCTCTTTTTCAGCTAGTTCTTCGTAGAGTTGAAGGGCAATTTGAGAAATCAGACTAGCGTCCTGTGTAGCTTGCGGGAGGCTTTTCCGCCTAGTTAGAGTGGAGAAGTCAGCGTAACGAATCTTTAGGATAATGATTTTTCCAGCTTTGTCTTGCTTACTGAGATTGAGAGCAACTTTTTCAGAGAGGAGAGTCAGCTCTTTTTTGATGTCTTCTTCAACTTGCAGAATCTTCCCATAGGTTTTCTCCTTGCCAATGGACTTACGAATGCGATCGGACTTGACTAGAGAATTGTGAATACCACGAGCCTTTCGATACAGGTCAAAACCAAGTCTGCCAAAGCGATCAATCAAAGTGATTTCAGAGACCTTCAATAAGTCTGCGCCAGTATAAATGCCCATTTCATGAAGCTTTTCTACTGTTTTCTTACCTACACCATGAAATTTGGCAATATCCATTTGTTTGAGAAATTCTTGGGCTTGGTCAGGGAGGATGACTGTCAAACCATGTGGTTTTTGGTAATCGCTGGCCATTTTAGCTAAAAATTTATTGTAAGAAACGCCAGCAGAAGCAGTCAGGTGCAGTTCCTGCCAGATATCTTGTTGGATGAGGCGAGCTATTTTGACTGCCGACTTAATACCAAGTTTATTTTCCGTCACATCCAAGTAAGCCTCGTCAATGCTCATAGGTTCAATCAAATCAGTATAGCGTTTAAAAATAGCTCGAATCTGAAGTCCCACTGCCTTATACTTTTCATAATTTCCGGAGATAAAGACAGCTTGGGGACAACGCTCATAAGCTTCTTTAGAACTCATGGCAGAGTGAATACCAAAGGCTCGTGCCTCGTAGCTACAAGTAGACACAACACCCCGTCCGCCTGTTTGTCTGGGGTCGCTCCCAATGATGACAGGTTTTCCTTTTAACTTAGGATTGTCTCTTATTTCCACCGCAGCAAAAAAGGCATCCATGTCGATATGGATGATTTTTCTGGACAAATCATTAATCAATGGAAATATGAGCATTTTGCTTCCTTTCTAATGTCATTTTTTATTCATTATACCTTTTTTTCTGAAAAAATGGAAAAGAGTACTTATTCTTTCAAATATATAATACAGATTGCGCCAAAAAACAGACTGTATTAGAAAAGAAAGTGATAAAGAAGCCTTTTTTCGCTTGTTGAAATCGGTTACTGTATGGTATACTGGTCTCATGAATGTAACAGATGACTGTTGCTAGAAAGAAAAATGAGGACATTAACATGGTTGTTAAGACAGTTGTTGAAGCACAAGACATTTTTGACAAAGCTTGGGAAGGCTTCAAAGGCGTAGATTGGAAAGAAAAGGCAAGCGTTTCTCGCTTCGTTCAAGCTAACTACACACCTTACGATGGAGATGAAAGCTTCCTTGCTGGACCAACAGAACGTTCACTTCACATTAAAAAGATTGTAGAAGAAACTAAGGCTCACTACGAAGAAACTCGTTTCCCAATGGACACTCGTCCAACATCTATTGCTGATATTCCTGCTGGATTTATCGACAAAGAAAACGAAGTTATCTTCGGTATCCAAAACGATGAACTCTTCAAATTGAACTTCATGCCAAAAGGTGGTATCCGTATGGCTGAAACGACTTTGAAAGAAAATGGATACGAACCAGACCCAGCTGTTCACGAAATCTTTACTAAATACGTAACAACAGTTAACGACGGTATCTTCCGTGCCTACACTTCAAACATCCGTCGTGCTCGTCACGCTCACACTGTAACTGGTCTTCCAGATGCATACTCACGTGGACGTATCATCGGTGTTTACGCACGTCTTGCTCTTTACGGTGCAGACTATTTGATGCAAGAAAAAGTAAACGACTGGAATGCAATTAAAGAGATTGATGAAGAAACAATCCGTCTTCGTGAAGAAGTAAACCTTCAATACCAAGCATTGCAACAAGTTGTTCGCTTGGGTGACCTTTACGGAGTTGATGTTCGCAAACCAGCGATGAACGTTAAAGAAGCGATCCAATGGGTTAACATCGCCTTCATGGCTGTATGCCGTGTTATCAACGGTGCTGCTACATCTCTAGGACGTGTGCCAATCGTATTGGACATCTTTGCAGAACGTGACCTTGCTCGTGGTACATTTACTGAATCAGAAATCCAAGAATTCGTTGATGATTTCGTTATGAAACTTCGTACAGTTAAATTTGCTCGTACAAAAGCTTATGACCAGTTGTACTCAGGTGACCCAACCTTCATCACAACTTCTATGGCTGGTATGGGTAACGACGGTCGTCACCGTGTTACTAAGATGGACTACCGTTTCTTGAACACTCTTGACAACATCGGTAACTCTCCAGAGCCAAACTTGACAGTTCTTTGGACTGATAAATTGCCATACAATTTCCGTCGCTACTGTATGCATATGAGCCACAAACACTCTTCTATCCAATACGAAGGTGTAACAACAATGGCTAAAGACGGATACGGAGAAATGAGCTGTATCTCATGCTGTGTGTCACCACTTGACCCAGAAAACGAAGATCAACGCCACAACATCCAGTACTTTGGTGCTCGTGTAAACGTTCTTAAAGCCCTTCTCACTGGTTTGAATGGTGGTTACGACGATGTTCACAAAGACTACAAAGTATTTGACATCGATCCTATCCGTGACGAAGTTCTTGAATTCGAATCAGTTAAAGCCAACTTTGAAAAATCTCTTGACTGGTTGACTGACACTTACGTAGATGCTTTGAACATCATCCACTACATGACTGACAAGTACAACTACGAAGCTGTTCAAATGGCCTTCTTGCCAACTAAACAACGTGCCAACATGGGATTCGGTATCTGTGGATTTGCCAACACTGTTGATACATTGTCAGCGATTAAATACGCTACTGTTAAACCAATCCGTGATGAAAATGGCTACATCTACGATTACGAAACAATCGGTGAATACCCACGTTGGGGTGAAGATGACCCACGTTCAAACGAATTGGCAGAATGGTTGATCGAAGCTTACACAACTCGTCTACGTAGTCACAAACTATACAAAGACGCAGAAGCTACAGTATCACTTTTGACAATCACATCTAATGTTGCTTACTCTAAACAAACTGGTAACTCACCAGTCCACAAGGGTGTATACCTCAACGAAGATGGTTCTGTAAACTTGTCTAAACTTGAATTCTTCTCACCAGGTGCTAACCCATCTAACAAAGCTAAAGGTGGATGGTTGCAAAACTTGAATTCACTTGCTAGCCTTGACTTCAGTTACGCAGCTGATGGTATCTCATTGACTACTCAAGTATCACCTCGCGCTCTTGGTAAGACTCGTGACGAACAAGTTGATAACTTGGTAACAATCCTTGATGGTTACTTCGAAAACGGTGGACAACACGTTAACTTGAACGTTATGGACTTGAACGATGTTTACGAAAAGATCATGTCAGGTGAAGATGTTATCGTTCGTATCTCTGGATACTGTGTAAACACTAAATACCTCACTCCAGAACAAAAAACTGAATTGACACAACGTGTCTTCCACGAAGTTCTTTCAATGGATGACGCATTGAGCTAAGATTCAATTGGAATAGAGAAAAGCCAGTCGATATGACTGGCTTTTTGTGTTTCAAAAAATTTTTAAAAATAGTCAAATTTAGTCAAAAGTTATTGACTTTTACTGACCAATGTGATATAGTAGAAACATAAGGAAAATGAATTCCTTAGAAAGCTCATTTTCAACGAATTGTTTCTTGAGAATGAAGTATAGAATCCCGAGAAAGGGGTGAGGCCTATGTTAAATCTAACAGACTTTGAAAAGAAGATCATAGAAGGCTTATTTAAAAAAGAAAAACCAGAAATTATACGTAGAGTAGCTAGATAGCTAGTCTAAATTTTTTAAAACAAAGGTCAAAGATAGTCAATATCAGAGATCGCAAATAATTAACAATAAACGAGGTAAAGAATATGAACAACAACTTTAATAACTTTAACAACATGGATGATTTATTTAACCAATTGATGGGTGGTATGCGAGGATACAGTTCTGAAAACCGTCGCTACTTGATTAATGGACGTGAAGTGACACCTGAGGAATTTGCTCATTATCGTGCAACTGGTCAATTACCAGGAAATGCAGAATCTGATGCGCAAATGCAACAACACGCTTCAGGTATGAAACAAGACGGTGTCCTTGCTAAACTAGGTCGAAACTTGACTGCAGAAGCTCGCGAGGGCAAATTGGATCCTGTTATCGGACGAAACAAGGAAATTCAAGAAACATCTGAAATCCTCTCACGTCGTACCAAAAACAATCCTGTACTTGTCGGAGATGCAGGTGTTGGTAAGACAGCCGTTGTCGAAGGTCTAGCACAAGCTATTGTGAACGGAGATGTTCCAGCTGCCATCAAGAACAAGGAAATTATTTCTATTGATATCTCAGGTCTTGAGGCTGGTACTCAATATCGTGGTAGCTTTGAAGAAAACGTTCAAAACTTGGTCAATGAAGTAAAAGAAGCAGGCAATATTATCCTCTTCTTTGATGAAATCCACCAAATCCTTGGTGCTGGTAGCACTGGTGGAGACAGTGGTTCTAAGGGGCTTGCGGACATTCTCAAGCCAGCCCTCTCTCGTGGTGAATTGACCGTTATTGGAGCGACAACTCAAGACGAATACCGTAACACTATCTTGAAAAATGCAGCTCTTGCTCGTCGTTTCAACGAAGTTAAGGTCAATGCCCCTTCAGCAGAGGATACCTTTAAAATCCTTCAAGGAATTCGTGACCTCTATCAACAACACCACAATGTCATCTTGCCAGATGAGGTTTTGAAAGCCGCAGTAGATTATTCGATCCAATACATTCCTCAACGTAGCTTGCCAGATAAGGCTATTGACCTTGTCGATGTAACGGCAGCTCACTTGGCGGCTCAACATCCTGTAACAGATGTGCATGCGGTTGAACGGGAAATCGAGGCAGAAAAAGACAAGCAAGAAAAAGCAGTTGAGGCAGAAGATTTCGAAGCAGCTCTTAATGCTAAAACACGTATTGCAGAATTAGAAAAGAAAATCGAAAACCACACAGAAAATATGAAGGTGACTGCGAGTGTCAACGATGTGGCTGAATCTGTAGAACGTATGACTGGTATTCCGGTATCACAAATGGGAGCATCAGACATCGAACGTTTGAAAGATATGGCCCATCGTTTGGAGCACAAGGTTATTGGCCAAGATAAGGCAGTAGAAGCAGTGGCTCGTGCTATCCGTCGTAACCGTGCTGGTTTTGATGAAGGCAATCGGCCAATCGGTAGCTTCCTCTTTGTAGGGCCTACTGGGGTTGGGAAGACCGAGCTTGCTAAGCAATTGGCGCTCGATATGTTTGGAACCAAGGATGCAATCATCCGCTTGGATATGTCTGAATACAGTGACCGCACAGCCGTTTCTAAGTTAATCGGTACAACAGCAGGTTATGTGGGTTATGATGACAATAGCAATACCTTGACAGAACGTGTTCGTCGCAATCCTTACTCTATCATTCTCTTGGACGAAATTGAAAAGGCTGATCCTCAAGTCATTACCCTTCTCCTCCAAGTCTTGGATGACGGCCGTTTAACTGATGGTCAAGGAAATACCGTGAACTTCAAAAACACTGTCATTATCGCAACATCAAATGCTGGATTTGGCTATGAAGCTAACTTGACGGAAGATGCAGACAAACCAGAATTAATGGATCGTTTGAAACCATACTTCCGTCCAGAATTCCTCAATCGCTTTAATGCAGTTATCGAGTTCTCACACTTGAATAAGGAAGACCTTTCTAAGATTGTGGACTTGATGTTGGCTGAAGTCAACCAAACCTTGGCTAAGAAAGGAATCGACCTTGAAGTTAGCCAAGCAGCTAAGGACTTTATCACAGAAGAAGGCTATGACGAAGTTATGGGTGTTCGTCCTCTCCGTCGCGTGGTTGAACAACAAATTCGTGATAAGGTGACAGACTTCCACTTGGATCATCTAGATGCCAAACATCTGGAAGCAGATATGGAAGATGGCGTTTTGGTCATTCGTGAAAAAGCCTAACTCGCGATTTTGAGAATAAAAAAAGAAGGAACTAGCTAAAAAGCTGGTTCCTTTTGTGTTTAGATGACATGACGCTCAAAGGCATCATCTGAGATTCCTTGTTCCAGGATGAGCTTCGCCCATTCCTTAGCAGAAAAGAGGCTGTGGTCCTTGTAGTTTCCGCAAGATTCGATGGTTGTTCCAGGGACATCTTCCCAAGTAGTAGTCTCAGCGATTTCCTTGAGCGAGTCCTTGATAACAGCTGCAATTTCAGCGCTAGTATGGCGTCCCCACATAATCATGTGGAAACCAGTACGGCAACCGAAGGGCGAGCAGTCAATCATGCCGTCAATGCGGGTACGGATGAGTTTGGCTAAGAGGTGCTCAATGGTGTGAAGGCCAGCGGTAGGGATAGAGTCTTCATTTGGTTGCACCAAGCGGATATCAAAGTTGGAGATGACATCTCCCTTTGGCCCTGTTTCTTCCCCAATCAAGCGAACATAGGGTGCTTTAACAATGGTGTGGTCAAGTTCAAAACTTTCAACAATAACTTCTTTTGACATGGTAAATCCTTTCAGTTTTCTTCTTTCATTATATCATAAAGACTGCTCTTGATGAAGTTTGATAAATGACTTTTTGAGACTAGCATTATAACAAAGTCTCCATACAAAACTCGCAGAATTATAAAGAAAAACTGAGTTCTTTCTAATGAAGCTAGAGCAACTTCTGAAAGACGGAGTCAACTTTTAGAATTTTTGCTTGATTTCTGAACTAATTCTGAACTAGATTGGATATACTGTAGAAAATAAAGATAAAGGAGTTCAGTATGGAACATATGGTGAAAATAGAAGGCGTTTGCAAAAAGCATGGCAGTAAGCAGATTTTAGAAGATATTTCTTTTACAGCTAGAAGCGGGCGGATTACAGCTTTTCTGGGCCCGAATGGTGCAGGGAAAAGTTCGACCTTGAGGATTCTCTTGGGGTTAGATCGGGCGACAGCAGGAGCGGCGACTTTTGATGGGCAAACCTATCAGTCAATGATCTATCCGCTCAGAACGGTAGGTGCAGCCTTTGACGGCATTGGCGGTTTGCCAAATCGAAAGGTCTATGACCACTTGAGAATTATTGCGGCGAGTAATGCTATTCCCAAGTCTCGGATTGATGAGGTTTTGGAGATGACTGGAATCGCTCATAAGAGGAAGGAACTCTTGTCAAGCCTGTCTCTGGGGGAGGGTCAGCGGTTGGGTTTGGCAGCAGCTTTGCTAGGTGATCCTCAGTTTCTTATATTAGATGAACCGACCAATGGACTGGATCCAAGTGGGATTAAGTGGTTTAGAAAGTTCATCCGTCAGCAGGCTGATTTAGGGAAAACGGTACTTCTATCATCCCACATCCTGTCAGAGGTGCAAATGGTGACAGATGATGTGGTCTTGATTCATCATGGGCGAATTATTGAGCAAGGACGATTGGAAGAGGTGCTGCAAGATTCAGACAGTCTAGAAGATCTCTTCTTTGATTTGACAGAGGAGGTTTAAGATGAAGGAAGCGATGTCTTTATTGCATTCAGAATGGTTGAAAATCCGCTCAATCAAGGCTTTCAAAGTGAGTGTGGCCTTCATGCTGCTATTGGTGCCTGTCGTATCCTGGTTGGAGGGCCGACAGTATCTGTCTATCGGCTTGGATGCTACGCCTGAGACGGTTCCTAATCTGATAAATGCCATTGATCCGCTGGAATATCTAGGTCTCAACGGGGCTTCTATGGCGGTCATGGTTTTGGTCATTTTAGCTGGAATTTTGGGAGCTATGGAATTTCAGTCTCATAGCTTGAGAACCAGTCTCTTGGCCTGTAATAACCGCCTGAAGTTGCTTGTGGGGAAACTCGTGACCTTTACTTGCTTTTCTCTTGCCACTAGCTTTTTATCAATCTACTTTAGTTATATGGCCATGCATCTCGCTTTAGGAAAGGAAGGACTTGATCCGATTCTGCTCAATCAAGTGGCTTGGAGTCTGATTTTGTGGAAAATATTATCTCTAACCCTATTGGGAATCCTTTCGTTTTTGTTAGGTTTATTGGCTCGGACCATGTTAGTTCCTCTGCTTTTTCTCGTGCCACAGATCTATAATCTAGGAAACTACCTGGCAGCTCACACGAGTTGGGGAGCTTATCTGCCACAGCCAGCTGGAGAGTTGTTTGTGGCAACGCCAACTTCCCAATATGTCAACAATCCCTTGCAAGGGCTGTTGATACTTGGCGTATGGATACTAATCATCGGCGGCATGACTTCTCTGCGCTTTTTGAAGACGGATTTAGGAGGGCGCTACTGATGATAAAAGCTCTGCTTAGAAGTGAATGTATTAAGTTCCGTTCTTACTATCTCGCTCTTGGTGCAGCCTTGGTAGCTCTGCTAGTCGTTCCATTTTTTCTAATGAATCTTGACTACAGTCAGACAGCAGTTGGCCAGACGAAGGCTCTGAGCGAGGCTTTGCATGCCCTCTATCTGGCGCAGCCTGTCATCGTCATCTTTACTTCGCTCTATTTTGCTCAGGAGTTTGTCAAGTCTGGGATGCGAACGAATTTTCTAACCGTATCAAATAGAAGGGCTTGGTTGGCTGGGAAAATCCTTTTTCTGGTCTTGCTGCTCTTGGTTCTCTATAGTATCATTATAAGCAGCTGTTTCCTTGTTATGCTGGCTCGATTTGATCTAGACTTTAGCTGGCCCTTACTGGGGAAATTCCTCTATTACAGTTCTTTTGGTCTTCTCAGCAATCTTTTTCTGGCTTTTTTAACTGCCGGCCTCGCTTTGCTCTTTCAATCTTGGGTTGTGCCGGTGTCGGTGCTCTTTCCTCTTTTGATTGGTCTCAGCCGTTTATTGGCAACATTTATTAAGGAAGCAAAATACCTGCCCGATCTGGCTACGCTAAATCTTTTTGAGTATGAAGGACTTCAGCAGTCAATAGATCTCTCAGGGCTGGGAATACAGCTGTTATGGTTAGCTGTGGTTTGGAGCTCTGCTATATTTTTAACCTTGAAACGAGATGTTCGCTAGAGGTATGCTATAATGGAAATCATGAGACAGTATCGTATTTTGGTGGTTGATGACGACCAGAGCATTTTGAAGCTGGTGAAAAACGTCCTAGAGCTCGATGCTTATGATGTGACGACGCTTGATCGGATAGAAGACCTAGAGCTGACGCATTTTGTCGGATATGACTTGATTCTGCTGGATGTGATGATGGAGCCTGTTAATGGTTTTGAGCTGTGTTCCTACATTCGTCCTCATCTTTCGTGTCCGATCATCTTTCTGACGGCCAAGGAGTTGGAGGCGGACAAGGTGGAAGGGCTCTTTCGCGGAGCAGATGACTATATTGTCAAACCTTTTGGGACCAAAGAATTGCTGGCGCGTGTCAGAGCGCATCTTCGGCGGGAGGAAAGACGTGAGGAGCGATATTCTGAAATTGCTTCTTGCCAATTTTATCCAGAGCGCTATGAAGTGGCCTGTTTTGGTAAAGTCTTGAAATTTTCAGAGCGAGAGTTTAAGTTGCTGCATTTACTAGCTAGCAATCCCAAGCAGACCTTTTCAGCTGAACGCCTGCATACCTTGCTTTATCCAGAAAGCTCAGAAACACAGCTTCGCTCCATTTCAGAATACGTATATCAGATTCGTCAAAAATGCAAACAAGAAGGGCTGCAAGCAATCGCAACTGTGAGAGGAGTAGGTTATAGATGGCAATTAGAACCCGTAATTTCAAAAGCCTAGTCTGGACAACCAGTTTAAAAATCGTCTTTTTCCATGTTTTGATTTTTGTACTTATAGGTTATGAATTTACGCAAGGAAGTGATCACGTTCTTTTCGCCTTGTTCTTCTGGGCAGGGAGCTTGCTGCTGATTACTTTTTATCATATTTTGAAATTGCTCCGAAAAATCGACAGGGAAATAAAAATGCTAACGAGCGAGAAGCTTTTAGAAGAAAATCAAAGCCAGCTTTTTCGGATTGAGGAAATGCTAGAAGTCTATAGCGATTTACGGAGCAGCCACCAAGAAAATGCTCGTCTTCTAGAAAAAGAGCAGCAGCATAATCAGGAGTTGATTTTACAGTTATCAGCGACATCGCACGACTTGAAGACGCCCCTAACTGTGATTAAGGGGAATGCTGAGCTCTTGGAGTTGGCGCGGTTGGGCCAGCCACAGGCAGACTATGCTGCTGAGATTTTGCAGGCCAGTCACAAGATGGAAGAGTATTGTGGTTCTTTGATTGATTACGCTAAGACTTTTCAGATTGATGCTAATCAGTTCAGTCAGCTTTCCTTAGAGGACTTTTTGGCTTATCTCCAGGACGACTGGGCACTGTTCAGCAAACAGGAAAGCTATTGTTTTTATCTCCAAGAAGATTGTGATCTTAGTCTGATTTTGTCAATTCATTTGGACTATCTCAAGCGCGCTTTGCTCAATATTTTACTGAATGCGCTTGAACATGCAGACCAGGATCAAAAGGAAGTCAAGCTAACGGTATCATTACAACAGGACCAGTTGGTTTTTGCTATCTGGAACAACGGCCCTGCATTTTCGGAGGAGATGCTGCTGGGAGCAGACCAACTCTTTTACCAGAGTGACCAAAGCCGCAATTCAGCTAATCCCCATCATGGTATCGGCTTAGCCTTTTCTAAGCAGATCGCTCTCTTGCATGCTGGTCGTCTGACCCTGCTTAATCCAGACCAAGGGGGAGCCTGTGTCGAGTTGGCAATTTCATTGAAATAAGTGAGGTTGGAAAAAATCATAAAACGCATAATACCAAGTATTCAAAAGACTTGATATTATGCGTTTGATTTTTTTATCATGTAAAGATTTACTGGATTTTTCCCTCAAATTGAGTTTTTGTCCAGCCTTGTTTATTTACTTCCGATACAAGCGATCGTATTGGTAGTAAGGGTCAAAGGTTACGTTGATACCTAGCTTGCGAAGGACATTCTTGTCTTCGTCTGTCAAGATGATGGTTGAGTGGGCTTCGCTTCCTTTAAGGTTACCAAGTTCCTTCATTGCGCGCGCAGCATCAGGATTTTCCATAGCTGTGATTGCAAGTGCAATCAAAATTTCATTTGAGTGGAGGCGAGGATTGCGGCTGCCTAGATGATTAATCTTAAGGCCTTGAATTGGTTTGACAACTTCAGGCTCGATTAGTTTCACTTCTTTAGCGATGTCAGCTGATTTCTTGATGGCATTGATCAAGGCAGCAGCTGTAGGACCAAAGAGTTCAGAGTTTTTACCAGTTACGATTTCCCCGTTTGGCAATTCAAGAGCTAGGGCAGGACCACCAGTTTCTTCTGCTTTTTGGCGTGCAGCAACAGCAACCTTACGGTCTGCAGGTGTGATGCCGAGGTCGTTCATGAGAAGTTCAATCTTCTTGACAGCAGTTTCTCCGACTTTTTCAGCTTTGAAATCAAGGACTGTTTGATAGTAGCGACGGATGATTTCTTGCTTAGAAGCTTCGATAGCAGCCTCATTATCTGTAATAGCGAAGCCAACCATGTTGACACCCATGTCTGTTGGTGAAGCGTATGGAGATTCACCGAGAATGCGTTCCAACATACGTTTGAGCACTGGGAAAATTTCAATATCACGGTTGTAGTTGACCGTTGTTTCTCCGTAGGTTTGGAGATGGAAGGGGTCAATCATGTTGACATCGTCAAGGTCTGCGGTTGCAGCCTCGTAGGCCAAGTTGACTGGATGATGAAGGGGCAGATTCCAGACTGGGAAGGTTTCAAATTTAGCGTAGCCAGACTTGATACCGTTGATTTGGTCATGGTACATATTGGACACACAGGTTGCCAATTTTCCAGAACCAGGTCCAGGAGCCGTTACGACGATTAACTTGCGACTGGTTTTGATGTAGTCATTTTTCCCCATGCCTTCTGGAGAGATGATGTGATCCATATCAGTTGGATATCCTTTGATTGGATAATGAAGATAAGAATCAATACCGTTTTTATCTAACTGGTTGCGGAAGGCATCTGCAGCGGGTTGGCCAGCGTACTGTGTGATGACAACTGAGCCAACAAAAATTCCCAGCTCATTGAATTTGTCAATCAAACGAAGAACTTCTTGGTCATAAGAAATACCTAGGTCGCCACGTGCTTTGGAATGCTCGATATTGCTAGCGTTAATGGCGATCACGACCTCAACCTGCTCTTTCAATTCTTGCAAGAGCTTGATTTTATTATCAGGCTCATAGCCAGGAAGGACACGAGCAGCGTGGAAATCTTCTAACATTTTGCCACCAAACTCTAAGTAGAGCTTGCCGTCAAATTGGTTGATGCGCTCCAAGATATGGTCGCGTTGCAGATTTAAATATTGTTCAGAACTAAAAGCTTGTTTTTTCATTTTTTTACCTCTGACCTCCATTATAATAAAAAATCGGAAGTTAGGAAACTATAAAGGTAAAAAAGAAATCAAAAAGATTAAGCAAACGCTTGCACAAAGTTTGAAAAAGCGCTATCATAGACTATAGATTATTAAAATAATGAGGTGAGAAGATGCAAGAAAAATGGTGGCACAATGCCGTGGTCTATCAAGTTTATCCCAAGAGTTTTATGGACAGCAACGGAGATGGAATTGGCGATTTGCCAGGAATTACTAGTAAGTTAGACTATCTAGCTAAGTTAGGAATCACAGCGATTTGGCTTTCTCCTGTTTATGACAGTCCTATGGACGATAATGGCTATGATATTGCTGATTATCAAGCGATTGCAGCTATTTTCGGGACCATGGAGGACATGGACCAACTGATCGCAGAGGCTAAGAAGCGTGATATTCGCATCATCATGGACTTGGTGGTCAATCATACCTCGGATGAGCATGATTGGTTTGTAGAGGCCTGTGAAAATCCTGATAGTCCTGAGCGAGACTACTATATCTGGCGAGATGAGCCCAATGATTTGGAGTCTATCTTTAGTGGGTCTGCTTGGGAATACGATGAAAAGTCGGGTCAATACTATCTCCACTTTTTCAGCAAGAAGCAGCCGGATCTCAACTGGGAGAATGAAAAACTGCGCAAGAAAATTTATGAGATGATGAACTTCTGGATTGATAAAGGCATTGGCGGTTTCCGTATGGATGTCATTGATATGATTGGGAAAATTCCTGACGAGAAAGTAGTCAATAACGGTCCTATGCTCCATCCCTATCTCAAGGAAATGAATCAGGCGACCTTTGGCGACAAAGATCTCTTGACAGTAGGGGAGACCTGGGGAGCAACACCAGCGATTGCCAAGCTATACTCAGATCCAAAGGGACAAGAATTGTCTATGGTCTTCCAGTTTGAACACATCTGTCTTCAATATCAGGAAGGGCAACCTAAGTGGCACTATCAAAAAGAGCTGAATATCAGTAAGTTAAAAGAGATTTTCAACAAATGGCAGACAGAATTAGGAGTTGAGGACGGTTGGAATTCGCTCTTCTGGAACAATCATGACCTCCCTCGTATCGTCTCTATCTGGGGAAATGACCAAGAATACCGTGAAAAATCTGCCAAAGCCTTTGCAATCTTGCTTCATCTCATGAGAGGGACACCTTATATCTACCAAGGTGAGGAGATTGGGATGACCAATTATCCATTTGAAACACTGGACCAAGTAGAAGATATTGAATCCCTCAACTATGCGCGTGAAGCTCTTGAAAAAGGTGTTCCTCTAGAGGAAATTATGGACAGTATCCGTGTCATCGGTCGTGATAATGCCCGTACCCCAATGCAATGGGATGAGAACAAAAACGCTGGTTTCTCAACAGGTCAACCTTGGTTAGCAGTTAATCCAAACCACGAAGAAATCAACGTTCAAGAAGCACTGGCAAATCCAGATTCTATTTTCTATACCTATCAGAAGTTGGTTCAGATCCGTAAGGAGAACAGCTGGTTGATTCGAGCTGATTTTGAATTGCTTGATACGGCTGACAAGATCTTCGCCTATATTCGCAAGGACGGTGACCGTTGTTTCTTAGTTATGGCTAACTTGTCCAATGAAAAACAAAACTTTGCAGTAGAAGGAAAAGTTAAATCAATCTTGATTGAAAACACTACTACTAAAGAAGCAGTTGAGAAACAGACCTTGGCTCCATGGGATGCCTTCTGTGTGGAAATGACTGACTAAAATGAGCGAACCTCAAGCTTTTGAAGCTTGAGGTTTTTTACTAAAAATTGTATAGAAAAATCTTTAAAAAATATTTGTTAGAATTTTCTAAAAAATTGTCCGAAAGCCCTTGCTTTTATAAAAAAATAGGGTATAATGGTGAAAACACTATCTTTAAGGAGATTACTTATGAGATCGAAAAAGTGGCTCTTAGGAGCAGGTGCTGTCTTGAGTGCAGCCCTTCTGTTAACTGCTTGTGGGCAAAGCGAAAAGAAGGCTGATGCTCTCAAGACATTTTCTTATGTCTATGCAATAGATCCATCATCTTTGGACTACAGCGTGACGAGCAAGAGCTCAACTTCTGACGTTATAGCCAACGTTGTCGATGGCCTCTTGGAAAACGATAAATACGGGAACTTGATTCCGTCGCTTGCAGAAGATTGGTCTGTATCCAAAGATGGCTTGACCTATACCTACAAACTTCGTAAGGGTGTAAAATGGTATACTTCTGAGGGAGAAGAGTATGCTGAAGTCAAGGCTCAGGACTTTGTTACGGGTCTGAAACATGCAGCTGATGGTAAATCAGACGGCCTCTCTCTCCTTCAAGATTCTATCAAAGGTTTGGCTGCCTACATCAGTGGTGAAAGCAATGACTTTTCTACTGTAGGAGTCAAGGCTGTTGATGATTACACGGTAGAATATACGCTCAACAAACCAGAAAGTTTCTGGAACTCTAAAGTCACAACTGCAACCATGCTTCCAGTTAATGAAGAATTCTTGAATTCTAAAGGGAGCGACTACGGTGCACCAACACCATCAAGTATTCTTTATAACGGTCCTTACTTTTTGAAATCATTGACTTCAAAATCAGTCATCGAATATGAAAAGAATCCAAACTACTGGGATAAGGACAATGTTAAGATTGACAATATTAAACTAACCTTCTACGATGGGTCAGACCAAGAATCTTTGATTCGCAGCTTTACACAAGGTGCTTATACAACAGCCCGTCTCTTCCCAACAAGCTCAAACTTTGAATCAACTAAAAAAGAGTACGGCGATAAGATTGTCTACAGTCCACAAGAAGCGACAAGCTACTATCTCACTGTTAACGTAAACCGCCAGTCTTACAATAAAACAGCCAAGACTGACGAGGCTCAAAAAACTTCAACGAAAGAAGCTCTTCTTAACAAGAACTTCCGTCAGGCGCTGAACTTTGCCCTTGACCGTCACTCTTACACTGCTCAGTTGAATGGTGAAGAAGGTGCGGACAAGATTATCCGTAACAGCCTAGTGCCTCATGACTACGTTCAAGTAGGTGAAAAAACCTTTGGAGAGTTGGCTCAGGCAGAGCTGGTTTCTTATGGAGACCAATGGAAAGATATAGCCCTTACTGATGGTAAGGATACGCTATACAGTCCTGAAAAAGCTAAGGCAGCCTTTGCTAAAGCTAAGACAGAATTGCAAGCCAAGGGGGTTACCTTCCCAATCCATTTGGACATCCCCGTTGAACAAACAGATGTAATCGCGGTTCAACAAACCAACTCACTCAAGCAGTCTATCGAATCAACACTTGGTACGGAGAATGTCATTGTCGATGTCCTTCAAATGACTGATAATGAGAAAATGAGCATTACATCTCAAGCCAAGGTTCCATCCCAAAAAGACTATGACTTGAACGGAACTGGTTGGGGACCTGACTATCAAGACCCAGCTACATACCTCAACATCCTTGATGCTAAGAAGGGTTCTGCCCTTAAACACTTGGGAATCACTCGCGGAAAAGATCCAGAAGTGATGGCTCAAGTTGGACTGGACGAATACAAGAAACTCTTGGATGATGCCGCAGCTGAAACCAGTGACCTCAATAAGCGTTATGAGAAATACGCTAAAGCTCAAGCTTGGGTATCAGATAGCTCACTCTTAATCCCAGTAGCTTCTTCAGGTGGTTCTCCAACTGTTAGCCGAACTGTACCGTTCTCAAAAGCATACTCACAAGTCGGAATCAAGGGAGATCCATTTGTCTTCAAAGGTTTGGAGCTGCAAAAGGATGTCGTGACTACAAAAGAATATGAAGAAGCTCTCAAGAAATGGCAGAAAGAAAAAATTGAAACAAATGCCAAATACCAAAAAGAGCTAGAAAAACACGTCAAATAGTCTATAAAAGAAAAGGAAGTTGCAGAGAATCTGTACTTCCTTTTTCTGGCTTGGAGACATCAGTCGTCGTAAAGGCAGTTCTTGAATGACAATTAAAGTTGAAGTGAAAAACTGGAAAGCAATCTCGGGCGTAAAAGCTTTTCTAATTAGTTTCGGAGCAGTTAAAACTTAAAACGATGCTTCTCGAAGATAATTCTAGCGTATTGTGAAATAGAGCGAGTAGGAACCACGAAAAACGAACTTTAATATTTATAGGACAAATCACTTTAAGAATATTTATGCAGTATAAATGAATCTAAAATAATTCCTAAGTAATTATCTAGTATTTTATAGTTTTAGGTTTAAAACTATAAAATGCTTATTGTAACAACTAAAAAT